>NZ_JAKMTQ010000021.1:0-11737 GCF_025773245.1 Campylobacter sp. CNRCH_2007_0968H
TCTTTATAACATTAATGAAAAGGGAGAATTTGGTAGCAATGGTAGTATAGGAATAGTTAATGGGGTATTGTTTGAAGATTTATTAAAGCATTTAAGCTATATTACAAATGAAGAAGAATTGCTTTGCGAATTAGAAGTTAAATACCCCCAAAAACGAAACAATAAAATTGTATTTGCAAAAGAAATAAAGGATAGATAAATGAATAGCATAAACTCTAAGGAAATATACGATCTTAAAGCTCCGTTTGCACCAGGAACATATATAGAACTTTTCTTAGAGAATAACGACGATATACAAAGAAAATGGGGTTTTTTTGAATGTGATAGTCAAGCTAAAATGCAATTATTATTTGTATCGGATGATTATTTGCAAAGTTTTGATAGTTTTAGTACTTTAGTTGATATTGATGAAGATGGAGAATTAGAGTGCAATGATGATTACAATGCAACTTTAATTGAACAAGAAAATACAAATAAAATTGGCTTTTCTCTTCCTCTTTATAGAACAAAAGAAACTAAATTTGAAAAATATTATATTGTGGTATTTGCTTATGAAGGCGAAATGCCGACTTTACAAGATCCTTATGTGATCATTGATATGAGTTTTAGAGTGGGTATTGGAGAAGATGATAATGTTGCTAATGGTGTTAATCTTGCAAATTATCCCAAAAATATTCAAGAATGGAACCAAATATCACACATACAAAGTGTTTGGGATGCTGTTAAATTTTTCGAATGTCTATCTAAAAAAATAGGTGATACCTTTACTATTATGAGAGAAAATTTCTTTTCATTCTGTAAAAATAATCCTCAAATAGCAGGAAAAATTGCTTATATTTACTATAGATTTGACCTAGGTAGTCAATCTTTCATAGATAGCGTGGAAAATGATTTCAAAGACTATCAAAGAGATAGAGATTTTTATTTTCAAACTTGTAAAGATGTTTTGCTAAATTGCCCTATAGAAAAAAACAATCCTAAAACATTGAAAGAAAAATATGATGAATTGATGCAAGGTAAAAAATTGGATATAGCAATTTATAAAAATTTAATTAGTAAGATTGCAACCGCTATATGTGAAAAATTAGACTTAAATTTAATAACAAAAAATGGTGAAATAGATTTTTTCCAAGGAGACGAAGAAGAATGGGGAGAATATTACAAAAGACGCATACGTGTTAATGAAAATAATCTACATGATTTAAAAGAAATAATAAAAACTATGATTCACGAGATTAGACATTTTTATGTTGAAACTTATTATTACCCAGGACAAGGTATTTTAAGAGGATATTTGTTTTATGCACATGGATTCTCTATAAGCGATGATTATAAAATTTTATTTGATGGCTTTTATAAATTTGATGACAAAGAAAGGCAAGAAAATGCTTACGAAATACAACCAAATGAAAGAGATGCAAGATTTGTCGAAAAAATAATAGATTTTCTAGGCTAAAGAATGAAAATTAAACTTCCTGATTTAAAAAAATATGCTTTTAACAATAGATCAGATAAAACCATATATCTTGGCATAGAAACAAATATTTTATGTGTCGAAGATAGAATAAACGATATTTCAAATTTCTATAGTAGTAAATATAATAAAAAAATTAATGATTTAACCGCTATTTTATATATAGGAAAGGTAATATTTCAAGAAGAGAAAAACAACTTGTTTCCAAAATTTATAGCAAGTAATTTTGATATTAATTTTGAAAAATTAAATAATTTTTGGCTTAATGAAATAATAAACAACAAAGTGCAATATTTCAGGCAAAATAACAATATAATCTTATCCAAAGAACAAATTTACTCATATTTTGATGATTTGCATTCCAAAAACATCAACTTAATTAAAAATTATTTTAATAAAATTTATGAAAATAGTGGCATTACCGCTTTAATCTATGACAGAAACAACCATAAAAACGATATATTAAATCAACTTGATACGCTATCTAAACAAGATTATAAAATTACATTTAGCGATGAGCTTTTTTACGAATATTTAGTTTGGAGTCTAAATGACTTTTTAATTCCATATTTTTCTGGTAAATTTCAAGATGAAAATGAATTACTTTTTAATGCCGGTGCTTACACTACATATAAAGAATTATATCAAAAACAAATCAATCTTATACCAAATCCTTACTATGGAGAAAATTCTAATATCCCTTTTATTGATTTTTTCTATACTAATATAAATCCATTAAAATATGGGGTGGGTTATATCGAAGGTTATTTAAAATTTTTCAAACACTATCCAAATTCAAAGTTCCTTAAAAAAATGCCTCCAATAAAAGGATATAAATTCTATAGCCCTAATATTAACCATGATGGTAAAATTTTATCTTCAAATAAAGGAAAATTTTATTTTTCTCTAGCTGAAAATCCTCAAATTTTTATTTATTTTTTTCAAAAATATTACCCAAAAATTTGTAACCTTCCAAAACATTGGAACGAAATTATGTTTCAAAAGTTAAAATTAAACATTCCAAACGAAGAGTTATAATTTTTCTATATTCTTAATCAAACTGCTAATATTAGAATCGATTTTAATATTATGAGTTTGTAAATCAAAAATTGCAAAAATGAAAAAACCTAAAATACATCCAATAGGTATAACAACTAACGCAAATTTCATAAATCTGCGTTGAAAATACTGCCAAAATTTTTCCCTATTAGCTCCATTATAAGCCTTATCAAAAGCTGTCTCATCTGTTAAATTTATAAGAGGAGTTAAAGCCGATGCTATATTATTACAAAGATAAATAATTTTTTCCTCAACATCTTTTTCATGAGAATATTTTCCTCTATATCCTAAAATCAAGCAAACATATATGAATTCCAAAAAATCCTTGTTTTTGGATGGATTAGACAACCAAGAAAGCGCTATATCGTAAAAATTATCACCACCTAGAGTCTCATCAAATAACCTCACGGTTAAAGTATGATTTGCCCAAGAGCTATTAATAAATAAATCATTTTTCATTAGACTTTCATCTATAAATACGCATAAGCAATATCTTAATTTTATAATATCTTTCTCATCATACTCTTTAAAAGTACTTAATCTTGAACTCCAAACCAAAATTTCATTCACAAGTTTTTCTTTTAAATTCTCTATATAAGCAGTATCCAAAGAATGAACCTTAGATAATCTATAAACAAGTAAAAGAATTTCCAAACAATTATCAACAACTTTATTGATTTCTAAACCTTTTAAATCACTTTCTAAAAGCAAAGATCCTTCTTTAAAATGTGATTCTTTTTGCATATTACTCCTTAAAATACAGCCCACATTTTTATATCAGGGTTTTTTATATTTGTTGTTAGATATAAACTTATAACATTTTCGCCCTTAAAGTATTTAAACAGCTCATCTTTTTTGTCTAACTTGTAATAAATATAACCATTTAAATAAGGTATAGAAGATGGAATATTTGAAATTTGCTCTATGTTTATCCCTCGTAATTGTGTTGTTACTATACTTTTTATCCTACTTTGAGTATGAATTTTACTTTGAGTTTTAAAATTATATAATAAATACTCATGATTAACATCAGCACTAATAGCTAAAAATAATTCACCCTCTTCAATAACCGTAGGATTGTCAAATAACAAATCATAAAATCCATTGTTATTGTCAATTACTTGAGCCATAGTATATTTTGGAGAAGTTATTTTTGCAAATAAAACTCTCAGTTGATTAGTAAGTGGTAAAAAAGTGTTAGTCAAGTCATCATGATTATATACTATAAAATCAGAAAAGGAGCTTTCAGTACCAAAAGCACTAAGATCTCCTTGAAAATCAACTAATTTTTCATATAAATTTTCAGGATGTATTTTATCTTTATTGATTATATATGAAAAAATAAAATACCATTTTTTTAAAAGATTAAGCGATAAATATGTACTAAAATCCAAGGTGTTTTTAGTTTGATCTATACCCTTAAATACTTCAGTGAGTATTTCTTTATGCTGTTTAATTGAATGCGAAATTTCTTCTAAAAATGATTTAATATACGAAGATTTATTTAAATCTAAACAAGTGGGTATAAAACTTTCATCTAACTCTATTTTTTTATTTAAATCAATATTTTTGATTTTTGCTATAGGAATTTCAAGTTCATCTGGAGTTTTGCTACCTAAAAAGCCCAATTTCAATCTCAAACTAGCTAAAGTAATGCTTATTTTTTCTTGAGAGAAAGTAATATTATCATTCTCATATTCATCTTCTAAATCAGTATGTTTAAAAACATCATTAGTATTATCATCATATATTCTTGAAGCTACAACACTTCTTAAACTAATGTATTTTGAATTAGGTATATTATTGTGTAAAGATATATCTGCTATAGAGGATAAACCCATAGGAATTTTAATAACAATAATAGAATTTACCAAAGAATCATAATTAACTTCCAAAGGCTCTGGAAGCTCATCTTGTTCTGGTGCATTAAAAATGCTACCATCTTTAGCAATTCCAGAAATTCTTTTAAGTGCTATTTTTCCTTGCATTAGCATTTCATTGGAAAATTCTAAATCAATTATTCCATATAAATTATTGAAAGTTGAAATTGTTTTAAGATTAATATTTCTTTCAAAATATCGTTCTTGTTGCTCAAAATGAATTTTATCAATATTTAGCCCATTAAACCAAGCTACTTTTAGCTTATCTGCCATTATATTTTCCTTAGATTAAATATGTCTAATACCATCTTTTGTTATTTCAAATTTTAATGTTTTTTTAGTTCCAAAACCATTAGCATCATCTGTTTTTGCCCAAATTTTTGTTACTTTTTTAGTATTATTTGCAAATAAAACCAAAATACCAATATACGGCACTTCTTCATCTATAACTTTAAAAGCAATAATATTATCTTTAGGGGCAATTTGTAGTCTAATCGAGTCAATTTTATCTCTACCGAGTATAGCATCCTCTCTATTAATCAGCTCTAAATCACTAGCCTTTATAAATTTATTTACATCTTTTAGTTGATACACAATAACAGTCAAAGGAACATCATCATTTCTACTATTTAAATTAGAATTTTTTATATTATCAATCTTTACACTTACAACACTAGAGCAAGAACTTAAAAACAACCCCATGAGCAACATAACAAAAATTTTTCTCATTCCCATCCTTAAAAAAATACTTAAATAAATAACACTATAATTTTATTTTTTATTATAATTAAAAAAACTTTCAATAGTGCTTAGGAGATAAAAAATGATTTTCTGTGATCATTATGAAGAAAATTTAGAAAACTTAGAGATATTTCATTTACTTGAAGAAGAGATGACAAAATACAAAACATTAAATCATGAAAAAATACAATGGGATAAGGTATATGAATACTCATTAGATATTTTACAAAACAACTCGATGGATATGAAAATTTTCGCTTACTTTTCTTTATCATGTTTAGCATTAAATAACGAAGAGTGTTTTAAAATATTTTTAGAAATAATAATTTTTACAGAAAAATTATTTCGAGAAAAACCTGAAAATATAAGTAAAACATCTTCTATACTATTAAATCAAAAAAAGAAATACAAACAAATTGTTGAAAATTTTATTAATGAATTTAATAAAAATTCACCAAAATGCTCACAAGTCGCAGCTAAAAGTTTAAATGAGTATTTTGAAAAATTACGCGAAATTTTAAATTGTAATTTTGCAAAATTAAACATTAAAGAAGAAATAACTCAAACTAAACAATCACCTCTTAAATCTCCAGTGACACAAGTAAATATCGATATAAAAAACACAAAATTATCTAATCTTAGTGATAGAGAATACAGAACATTATTAAATAATCTAGCAATAGAATTACTAGAAAATAACATTGAAAATACCAATGCTTATTCATTGTTTGCAGAAGCAGCTTGGGGAAGATTAAAAACCCTTCCACCGCATTCAGATTTTGTCACTAAAGTAAGATATCCTGATAGAAATTTAATAAAATTACTATTAGATAAAAATACGAATGAGTTAGATCAAATAAAATGTTTTATCAACAACCTTTCACTTAACCCTTTCTGGATAGAAGGATTTAAACTATTTTGTGATTTTTTACATCATCATCAAAAAGAACACTCCTTGAAAATTTTAAATTTACTAACTTGCAATTTTATTCTCAAATTCAAAGATATTACCAAGTTAAGATTTGACAACGGCGAATTAATGTGTAAAGAAGATACATTTAATTATTTTGTAAAACAAAATCAAGAAACTAATAAAAAAACACTCACTACATCCGATAAAAATAAAAAAGTAGAACAAATACTCATTGAAATAAACAATGAAAATTATAATAATTCTTTATTTTGTAATATAAATTCTTTAATAGCCATGGCACAAGTTTTTGAAACAAACAATATGAAAAATAATGCAAAAATTATATACTTACAACTAGTTGAACTTATGGAAAAAACCTTATTAAAGGATTACTTAAGTGATGAGTATAATTATGCAAAAAACAAAACTAATAAAAAAATATAAACTTAGTTATTCTTTATTTAGTTTTATGTATAATTTAAAAAATAAATTTTAATTCAAAAAATAAGGAAGTAAAATGTCTGATGGATCAAGTGCACCAAAAGAACGCATAAATATAACCTACAAGGCAAAAACAAACGGGCAAAATGCAGAGATAGAATTACCTTTAAAACTTATGATAATGGCTAATTTAACAGGTAAAAATGAACAAAATTTAGAAGATAGGGAAGTTGTGTCTATCAACAAAATAAATTTTAATCAAGTTATGCAAAAACTAGACATCAAAACCCAATTTAATGTTAAAAATACTTTGGGTGGAGGCGCTGAAGAATTAGATATCAACCTAAAAATATCTAGTATGAAAGATTTTTCGCCTGATAATATAGTGCAACAAGTGCCAGAGTTAAATAAACTAATGCGCCTTAGAGAAGCATTAATGGCTCTAAAAGGACCTATGGGTAATATTCCAAATTTTAGAAAAGCTGTTTTAGATGCTCTAAAAAATGAAAAAACCAAAGAGCAGTTGCTTTTAGAAATCAAAAAAGAAAATAACGAAGAATAAAGGAAACATAATATGTCAAAAGATAAAGTAATTGATACTCCAATTATTGAAAGTATTATGGAAAAAAGCAAATATGCTAGAAATGATGAAAGCTATAGTATAGCAAAAAGAGGAGTAGCCGAATTTATTTCCGCAATAGTTGAAAGCGATAACATAGAAGATAAAATCAACAAATTTGCACTTGATGAAATGATTGCCCATATCGATGATTTATTATCAAAACAAATGGATGAGATTTTACATAATGAAGAATTTCAAAAATTAGAATCGACTTGGAGAGGACTTTTCTTCTTAGTAGAAAGAACTGATTTTAATGAAAATATTAAAATTAATCTTTTTGATATTACAAAAGAAGAAGTTTTAGAAGATTTCGAAAATAATCCAGACATCACCCAAAGTGTTGTTTATAAAAATATTTATTCTTCAGAATATGGACAATTTGGTGGAGAACCAGTTGGTGCTATAATTGGTGATTACCAACTAAGCACTACAAGTCCAGATATGACTTTTTTAAATAAAATGTCAAGCATAGCAGCAATGAGTCATTCTCCATTTTTAACTTCTTTAGGACCTAAATTTTTTGGTTTAGAAAATTATTCAGAATTAGCTAATATTCAGGATTTACAAAGTCTTCTCGAGGGTCCACAATACACAAGATGGAGAACTTTTAGAGAAAATGAAGATTCTAAATACACAGGATTAATGGTTACGAGGTTTTTGACAAGATCGCCTTATGATAGTGAAGAAAATCCCATCAAAAGCTTTAATTACAAAGAAAATGTTCACGCATCTCACAATCATCTATTATGGGGAAATTCAGCATATGCTTTCGCAACAAGATTAACAGAAAGTTTTGCTAAATACAGGTGGTGTGGTAGTATCATAGGACCAAAAAGCGGTGGAAGCGTAAAAGATCTTCCTACTTATTTTTATGAAAATTTTGGAAACTTAAAAGCTAAAATTCCTACTGAAGTTTTGATTACAGATAGAAGAGAATATGAACTTGCAGAAAATGGGTTTATAACTTTAACTCTAAGAAGAGACACCAATAATGCAGCATTTTTTTCAGCAAATTCTGCTTTAAAACCTAAAATATTTCCAAACACACCAGAAGGAAAAGAGGCTGAAACAAATTACCGCTTAGGCACTCAATTGCCTTATGTATTTTTAATTTCAAGATTAGCACATTATCTAAAAGTACTACAAAGAGAAGAAATTGGAAGCTGGAAGGAAAGAAGTGATATTGAAAATGGTTTAAACGAATGGGTTAGACAATATATTTCAGATCAAGAAAATCCACCAGCAGAGGTTAGAAGTAGAAGACCTTTTAGAGGGGCTCAAGTAAAAGTGGATAATATACCAGGGGAGCCTGGATGGTATAAGATTGGGTTGAGTGTTCGTCCTCACTTTAAATATATGGGTGGAAATTTTGAACTATCTTTAGTAGGTAAATTGGATAAAGAATAATAAATGTCTTTGTTGGATAAAATTATTCATTCATTGGATGAGCAATATCAAAATATCCCTTTTTATCAAAATGAATTTCAAGAAATAAAAAATAATATACAAGTTTTGCTTAATGCAAAACTTGATGACTGCTTAAGTGTTGAAGATTTTGGATTATCTAGTATGGAAAATCTAAATTTAAGCTCGACAGAACTTTGCTTGAACATGGCAAAAGAAATTCATAAACTCATAAGTAAATACGAAAAAAGAATTATAATTAATTCTATCACATATAATGATTCTTTAAAACCTTGGCAACTTTCATTTTTACTAAAATGTGTTTTTTGTAATGATAATTTTAAAGAATTTGCAATTGAAATTATATTTAAAAATAATCGATATTGCGAGGTTATCTAAAATGACACAAGATGATATACATTATTATCAAAAGGAGATTGCTTATCTTAATCATGCTCGGAAAATTTTTATAGATAAATTTCCCAAGTTAACCCCTTTTTTATCTTACGATAGTAAAGATCCAGATATAGAAAGAATTATTGAAAATTTAGCAATATTAACCTCTAAAATTCATCAAGAATTAGATCAAAATATACCCTATATTGCAGAATCTCTAATTAATATTCTTTCTCCAAATTACACCAACATTCTACCTTCTATGTGTATGCAAGAATTCAAATTTAGCGAAAACAGCAAACTCAACAGATTAATTATTCCTAAAAATAGTACAGTTAAATCTGTATCTATAGAAAAATGTGAATGTGAATTTAAAACAGTATATGATGTATATCTATATCCATTAAATATAGAGAATGTTTTTTTAGGAAGTGAAAGACAATATCATACATTAGATATACAACTTAGAGTTAGTAGAGAAGATTTAAACATAGAACATCTAGGTTTAGATAAACTAAGTATATACTTAGGGGATGATGTTTACACATCATCTACATTACTTTTTTATATGCATCAATATTTAGAAGAAATAAAAGTCATATCTCATGACACAAAAGAAGAATTTAAAATAAATACCCATAATATTAAAACTATGGGTTTAAAGCCAAACGAAAGTTGCCTATTTTATAATGACTTAGGATTTGAATCTTTTTCCTTGCTAAGAGAATACTTTTTTTTGCCTGAAAAATTTAATTTTATCTCAATACAAGGCTTGGATGTTTTACATGAGTGTAAAGGTAAGTTAATTAGCATTTTTTTTAAATTTAATAAGACACTTCCTAAAAATTGTATTATAAAAAATGAATTATTCTCATTATCGACAACACCAATCATTAATATTTTCGAAAAAACAGCAGAACCTATCATCAATAATCACTCGAAAAATGGATATAGAATTTTCATCGATAGAACAAATTTAAATGCATATGATATAGTTCAAATAAAACAAGTCAAAGCACATAATAGCGACAGCGGGAGTAGAATTTTAAAAAATTATAAAAATTTTGAACGTTTTGAATTTATGCAAAATAAAATACAAGATTTTTACTACATTACAAATAAATCAAATTCCAAGCAAGATAACTTCAAAGAAATATCGTTTTTTTCCTCAAACAATACAAATGAAACAATCACAATAGATGTATTATGCTGTAATAAAAATTTACCGACCCGTTTAAAAATAGGCGATATCAATCTTATACCTTTTTATAAAGATGCTATTACGAAAAACATTACCATTCCAACGCCGATTAAGCAAGTTAAAACCAATGGTGATCTTTTATGGAAATTAGTTTCTATTTTGTCATTTAGTTACCAAACTCTTTTAACAAAAACATCCTTTTTTCAAGTTTTAGAAAGCTATAGCTTTCCCGATGATAAAACTTCTGAAGTAGTATGTCAATTACTTACCTCTTCAATAATTGACATACAGTCAAAACCAAGCTACTTAATTGATGAGCATATTACAAAAAAAGGCACTATGAGTATTATAAGTATAGATGATTCTAAATTTTATTCTTTGGGTGAAGTTTATAAGCTAGGATTAATAATTTCAGAATTTTTATCATCCTTTGTGAGTATTAATTCATTTTGTGAATTAAAAATTAAATGCATAAACTCAAAAGCAACTATACATTATCCTTTTAAAAAAGGAATTAAACCTATATTATGAACAATGCAAACTCTTATACCTTTTATAAACTTCTTAAAAAATTATTAAAAGATCATCCCAAAGAAGATATTTTTCTAAGGGTAAATAATGCCCTAATGCATCCTAACAAAGAAATCGAATATGTAAAATTCAATAAAAATATTAGTGATTTTCCTATTGAAATTATGATTAATTTTATGGGTCTACAAGGTAATACATCACAACTCCCTTCTTATATACTAGACAAGCTCTCTAGGAATGAGGATGGCGGGGATGGATGGAGTTTATTTTTTGATTTCTTCAATCACTATCTTCTTTGGATTTTTTTTGAAATTACTACTCTTAACAATTATCCAAAAAGTTTTGATATTAATTTCAGCGATAGAATTTCTAAAATACTATTTTCTATGTTAGGTATCAATGATACAAAAATTGCAAAGAGATATCTACCTTTTGCACCGTTATTACTAAGTTTAAGAAGACCTAAAAGTTATATTGAAAGAATTTTACAAATCACTTTTAATTTACAAAATCAATTAAATATTATAGAAAATATACCCCATCAAATTTACATAAGACACATACAATTAAATAAATTAGGAAGTAAAAATCATATTTTAGGAAAAAATCTAATCTTAGGAAAAAAATTTCTATCTTACCAAAATAAAATAGCTATTTATATAAAAGATATACACTATGATGAAGCTTTAAAATACTTTCCAAACGCAGAAAAATACAAAGAGCTTAAAGAAAGTATATTATTTCTAACTAACAATGAATTTTGTGTTGATTTATATCTTAAAATTATTTTTAATAAAAGAATGCTGTTTAAGCTAGGAGATTACTCTCACTCCAAATTAGGATGGGGTAAAATTTTAGGAAAAAAAATAAAAAATTACGAAATAATACATATTAAACTTCATGAATAATTTTTATATTTATCAAAATATATCATTTATTCATCTATATTAAAATCAAATACATAAGATCTGAATTTTTATTATTAAACTATTGATATTATTAAATTTTATTAATACCCAATATTATGAAAATAACCATAAATTAACAACAAGCTTATATTAATCCAAAACTCTAT
>NZ_JAKMTQ010000022.1:0-11133 GCF_025773245.1 Campylobacter sp. CNRCH_2007_0968H
TTAGCAGATACTTGATAAAATGCTATAATCTTGCTTTAAATTTTTTAAAGGTTTTTTTATGGCTGCTGATGATCAAGAGAAAACAGAAGAACCCACATCCAAGAAAATAGAAGATGCGCGACAAGAAGGAAATGTCCCAAAAAGCCAAGATGCATCTGCTGTGGCTGTACTTATTATAGCTGTGGTTGTGGTGTTGTTTATGATGCCTTTTATAGGTGAGAGAATTAGCGGTTTATATCGTTTTTATCAAAGTTTTATAGGCATTGAAATTGATTTAAAGATTTTACAAAAAATCATTATAAAAACTATGATAGAGATGTTTATTATGGTATTGCCCATTACTTTAGTAATTATGGTAGCGGGTGTGCTTGGAAATCTAATGCAGTTTGGTTTTATTTTTACTACTAAGCCCATTACTCCAAATTTTAATAAAATTAATCCTATTAACGGGCTTAAAAATCTTTTTTCTTTAAAAAAGATTATTGAAGCTTTGAAAATTATACTTAAAGTCGGTGTTGTATTTGGTATAGCTTTTGTTTTTTTATTGCAATTTATGAAAGAACTTCCTAGAGTAGAACTTTATACGATTTATCCACAACTTTTATGGCTTAGGGATAAAGCTATTATACTTGCAGCTATTGTTATTATAGCTTTTTTGATTATAGGGCTTTTAGATGTACTTTTGGTAAGGTATCAATACTTTAAAAACTTACGCATGAGTAAGCAAGAGGTTAAAGATGAATTTAAACAAAGCGAGGGAGATCCTTTGGTAAAAGGAAGAATTCGTCGTTTGCAAATGGAAGCAGCAAGGCGTAGAATGGTGCAAGATGTTGCTAGTGCTGATGTTGTGATTACTAACCCTACCCACTATGCGGTTGCTTTGCGTTATGATAGTTCCAAAGAAGCTGCACCAAAAGTTTTAGCTAAAGGGGTGGATTTTTTAGCTTTGCGTATTAAAGATATGGCATATGAATACAATGTTATGATTTATGAAAATCCTCCTTTAGCTAGAGAACTTTATAAAGCTTGCGAGGTAAATGATCTTATTCCACCAGAGCTTTTTAAAGCAGTGGCAGAGGTTTTAAGCTTTGTTTATACTTCCAATAGACAAAAATTTGCCGATAGATTAAAATAAATTTAGCTTTTTAATCAAGCTTATAATGGTCATAGTTATAGAAAGGGTGTAAATACCTAAAAGTGCTATGCGGTGGGATTTAAGATTGATTTTTTCCATGATTTTTATACCAAGATAAACTCCTAGCATAGAGCTAAATCCTACTAAGCTTCCATTTTGTAACACTTCTTTATCAATGATGTCATTATATACAAAAGAACTAATTCCTGAAATTGAAGCAAATATTACAAAAAATAAACTAAGTGGCACTACTTTTTTAGTATCATAGCCTAAAAAATAAGCTAAAATAGGGGTAATTAAAAGCCCACCACCAATTCCTAAAGATATAGCAAAAATTCCTGTAAATACGCCACAAATTAGCAAAATAGAATTTTTTAAGATATTAGAGTGGTTAATGTTTCCAATGGTGCTTTTTTGATTAAAAGCAAATTTTAAAAAGAATACAATACTCACGCATAGAAAAATACTTGTTAAGGTTATATCTGAAAAATATGAGAGTAAAAGCCCGCTAAACATCGCACCTAAAAAGCCTCCAAAGCCTATGATAAGTCCATCTTTTAAGATTAAATTTTTCTTTTTATAGTTTAAATAGGAGCCAAAAATAGAAGCAAAAATCATTTGTACAACAGAAATTGCAACAGCATGATGAGAGCTAAGTCCTAAAGTAAGCATGAAAGGAACGATAATCATACCACCACCTATGCCAAAAACCCCTGAAGCCATACCTGAAAAAATTCCTATAATCATATAAGGAAGTAAAGTTAAATCCATAATTTATAAACCTTTAAATAAAAAATATTGTAACAAAATAAAATTTATTTATCTTTAGAAAATATAATCATAGTCGATTTATGATGATTATAAAGATTTTTTGGAGTTAATATGAAATTTTGTAAAAAATGCGTTATGCCAGATACTAAGCCTGATTTGCATTTTAATGATGAGGGAATTTGTGATGCGTGTTGCTCGCAAGAAGCTAAAAATCATGAGATAAATTGGCAAGAGCGTGAAAAAGAATTTCTAGAACTCGTTAAAAAATATAAAAAACATCCTGTGTATGATTGTGTGATAGGAGTAAGTGGTGGTAAGGATTCTACCTTTCAAGTTTTAAAATGTCTTGAACTTGGACTTAATCCTTTGTGTGTTTGTTTTGAACCAAGTATTCCTACTAAAATAGGTAAAAAGAATTTAAAAAATTTAAATAATCTTGGTGTTGATTTAATCCATATCAAAAGAAATCCTTTGGTGTATAAAAAATTAGCCCGCGAAGCTTTTATAAGAACGGGTGATAATGAATGGCAAAACCATTTGGGGATTTTTACATGTGTTCCAAAAGTAGCTGTTGCTTTTGGTATTCCTTTGATTATTTGGGGGGAAAGTCCGCAGATTGAGTATGGTGGGCCAGCTAGCTCTAAAGAAAAAAACACTTTAGGTAGAGAGTGGCTTGAAGAATTTGGCGGACTTTTGGGTAATAGAATTTCTGATATGATTGGTGTTGATGGTATTAGAGAAAAGGATTTATATTTTTATACTTATCCAAGTGATGAAGAGCTTCAAAGAGTAGGAGTTACAGGGTTATTTTTGGGATATTATTTTAAATGGGATTATAAGTATAATTTAAAAATATCTAAAGAAAATGGCTTTAAAACTAGTACAAAACCAGTTGAAACTACTTATGAGAATTTTGAAAATTTAGATTGTTATTCAAATCATGTGCATGATTATTTAAAATACTGCAAATATGGTTTTGGAAGAGCTACGGATAATGCGTGCTTGGATATAAGACTTGGCTATATTAGCCGTGAAGAGGGCGTGAGACTTGTAAATAAATATGATGGAAAGCCACCTAAAAAGGCTATTAAGAAGTATTTGGAATTTAGTGGTTTTAGTGAAAAAGAATTTGAAAAAATTGTCGATTCTTATACTAATAAAAAGATATTTAAACGCGATGAAAATGGTAAATTCTTAAGAGATAGTGATGGATCATTGATAAAAAAAGATGAGTTTGTTTTGAAATGATTTGTATTGTTGATTATCATCTTGGAAATTTTAAATCTGTTTTGAAAGCTTTTGAAAAACTTAATCAAGAAGTGATTATAAGTTCTAAAAAAGAAGATATAAAAAATGCCTCTAAATTAGTTTTACCAGGCGTTGGATCTTTTAAACAAGGTATGGAAAATTTAAAAAAGCTTGCACTAGATGAGCTTTTAAAAGAATGTGTTTTAAAAGATAAAAAGCCTATTTTGGGGATTTGTCTTGGTATGCAACTTTTTGCTAGTAAGGGATATGAGGGCGGAGAGTGCGAAGGGCTTGATTTTATAAAAGCAAAGGTTTTGAAATTTGATTTAAGTAAAGAAAAATTATTGCATAGTGGTTGGGATGATTTACAATTTAGTGATAAAAAAAGCAAGCTATTTGATGGAATTTTAGAAAAAAGTGATTTTTATTTTGTGCATTCTTATTATGTAGAGTGTTTAGAAAGTGTGGAAACTTCTTTTTGTGAGTATGAAAAACCTTTTTGTGCAAGTTTTGAAAAAGATAATATTTTTGCTGTGCAATTTCACCCTGAAAAAAGCCAAAATGTAGGTTTGAAACTTTTGGAAAATTTTGCAAATTTAAAGGCCTAGTATGCTTAAAACAAGAATTATACCTTGCGTGTTATTAAAAGATCATCAGCTTGTAAAAAGTATCAATTTTTCTTCTTTTAGGACTATAGGGCATGTAATAAGCACAGCTAGGATATATAATGCTAGAAATGTTGATGAGCTTATAGTTTTGGATATCAATAAAAATAGTGTTATAGATTTTGAAAGCTTAGAAGATATAGCTAATGAGTGTTTTATGCCTTTAACCATTGGAGGTGGGATTAAAACTTTAGAAGATATTAGAAAAGTATTAGATATAGGTGCTGATAAAATTAGTATTAATTCTATGGCTTTGCAAGATCCAGATTTTGTCAAAAAGGTGGCAAATACTTTTGGAAGCTCTTGTGTAGTATGCTCGATTGATGTAAAAAAAGACAAAAATAAATTTAAAGTTTTTAATAATGAAATTTTAGATATTGATCCGCTAGAACTTGCATTACAATATGAATCTTTAGGAGCAGGGGAGATACTTTTAACAAGTGTTGATAAAGAAGGAAGTTCTTTGGGGTATGATTGGGAATTACTAGAGTATTTCAAAGGTAAATTAAAAATTCCACTTATTATCAATGGAGGACTTTCTAAGCCTCAAGATGGGGTAAAAGCTATACAACTTGGTGCGAATGCATTGGCTGGTGCTTATATATTTCATTTTAGTCAATATACTCCAAATGATGTTAAAAATGAGCTTTTAAAAAATGATATCCCCGTGAGGATTGTTTAAATTTACAAAATAAAAATTATTATCTTCTTTAATAACTTCAAAACCATGTTTTAAATATAAATTCAAAGCTTTTGTATTTTCTTTGAAAACACATGCGTTTAAAGTTTGAACTTTTAAAACATTGAAAGCATAGTTTTTAACTTCTTGCATTAAAAGCTCACCTACGCCTTTTTTTATACCATAAAGCCCAAATTCACAGGATATTTTTATGATATTATTAAAATATATTACTCCCAGTTTCTCGTTATTTTTTATCAACAAAAAATATTTTTTATTTTTGTTTTTGTTTAGTTCTTTTAAAAATATTAAGTGATTTTTATAATTTATATTTTTTGTTTTCATAAATTTAGAGATATTTGGAGAATTTCTTATATAAAAAATTTCCTTTTTTTCTTCTTTTGTAAGATTAGTAAAATTTTTATAAAAAATCACTTTATAACCTTTATACTTTTAAACACTTCAGCATATTGAAGACCAACTCTCATTCCTTGGTATTGTGCATTTATTTTTATCCCCTCTAAACTTCTTGGATGGGGATAATTTCTTAGTTCTGATTGATAAAAAGACATAGCTTTTAGCTTCAAATCAAGCGTCTCACTAATATCAAAAAATACATTAGGTTGAAAGCTTAATGGATAGTTCCATTCTGTACTCGAAAGAATTTCAAAACTATAAATTTCTTTAACACTTTCTTCTTGTAGAGATCTTGTAGCGGTAATTGTTGCTTTGTATGTAATTTGATGGTCTATATTGAGATCTTTTTCATAATGTGTGAAAATTATATTTGGTTTAATTTCATTTTTAACTTCTTCTATACTCTTGACTATTTCTAATAATGGTATTTTATCAAAAGCATTATCAGGAAAAAACTTTCTAAAAACTTTTTTAATGCCTAAAAGATTATTTGCTTTAAATAACTCATCTTCTAAAATTTCTTGTTCATTTTCACTATTTATCTCTCTGCTTGTTTTACCTTCTCCAAGTATTAAAGTATAAGCTTCATATCCTTGTTGAATATATTTTGCTATAGTTCCAAAGCATCCTAAAACTTCATCATCTGGGTGAGCTGCTATAATTAAAATTTTGTTATTTTTCATAAAATATTACCTCTGCTTTTATTTTATTATTGTGTTTTTTTGCGTTTTGAAAAACCATTTTTATATTTTCAAATTCCAAAAAAGCTTTTGGATAATCAATGGCATCAAGCATGCGTATAAAATCATATATTTTTATCAAATTTGGATTTTCGAGTGTATTGATATTACTTTGTTCTTTTGTTCTTCTTTTGAAAATTACTACTTTCCCTTTTTGTATGCGAGGGTTGATTTTTGTATGTAAAATTCTTGGTATTAGTTTAAAGAATATGATTTTTGAGATTTTTTCATAAATTCGTTGTGCATTTGAAATTTTAAAACTAATATTGTGTTTTAGATATATTTCTCCACCATCTAATGTATCACAAGCTTTTAAAGCACAAATTTTGCTTTTATATACCCCTCTTATGATTAAATTTTGTAAAGGTGAACCTCCTCTTCCAAATGGTAAATTTCCAAGGTGGAAAATAATACATTGATAGTTATTGTAAATTTCTTGAGGTATATAGAAAGACCAATGCGGGAAGAATATATAATCTGGGTTTATTTTTGTTATTTTTTCTAAAGTAAGATCGTCTTTTTTTGTTATGAGGTAAAAAGTATATGTTTTATATAATTCTTTTAGTTTATAAAAATTATTAATATTGTGCTCTCTAAGAGTTGCTATGATTATATTCAAACTGCAACTCCATATATTTGATTAAATATATTTAAGTTGTTACCCCCCCCCATGTATGCAAAAGACAAATTTACAAAATAAAAATTATTATCTTCTTTAATAACTTCAAAACCATGTTTTAAATATAAATTCAAAGCTTTTGTATTTTCTTTGAAAACACATGCGTTTAAAGTTTGAACTTTTAAAACATTGAAAGCATAGTTTTTAACTTCTTGCATTAAAAGCTCACCTACGCCTTTTTTTATACCATAAAGCCCAAATTCACAAGAAAGTTTAGTAATATTGATAAAATCAATCACGCCTATGATATTTTTATCATCATATACTAAAAAATATTTTTTAGTTGCGTTTGTTTTTAAGCTAGATAAAAAGTTTAAATGCACTTCTAGGCTAATATTTTGCGTTTTCATAAATTTAGCAATGCTTTCATCGTTACGCCATTTTAAAACAAGCTTAATTTCTTCTTGAGTCAAATGGATAAAATCTTTTAAAATTATCATATAAAATTCTCCACTTCATAGCCTTTTTTAGCAAGCCATGTTGCAAGTTTTTCTTGATTTTTAGCATAAGCTATGGCTTTAAAATTTGCTTTTAAAATTAAAGCTTCATTTACCAATGAACTTGCGCTAATGATGAGTTTTTTGCTTTCATTCATCAATCTTGCAAGATTAGATTGGTCAATGAGAATTTGTATATTAGGGTTTTTTTGGCTTAATTTTCGAAGCGAGTTTAGATGAGAATTTGCTTTTGTAGTAGCTATGATGATAGTTTTGTTTTTGTTAAGTTTGTTTGCTATATCAAAGGAAATATTTTTTGGATCACTTCCTCCTATACAGATAAAATAATCATAAATTTTTTCTCTTTTTATCTTGCTTTCTTCATAAAACTCATCGCGTATTAGAGCATAGGAAAAGCCACATCTTAATTCACAATATTTTGGCACTAAATTCTCATAATCACTTTCTTTAGCATAAGCATTAACATTTAGTAAAATGTCACAAAAATGTTCTTTTATCTCATCATCAAAACTTAGAATTTTAACCCCTGTTTCTAGCTTGATGAGTTTTTCATCATCTGCAGTAATTTCATAATGATCAATAATCAAAAGATCAAATTTTTCTTTTTTGATGAGATTGATTAGCTCATATACACTAGCACTTGTTAGCTCATATACAGGATAAGGAATTTCATCTATCAAAGAACCTTCTAGAGCTAAACATGCAAAAGATACATCATGATATTGCTTAGCTAACAAAAGATCTCTTTTGATATGTCCGTGTCCTATGGTGCTAGAACTATCGCTTCTAAAAAGAACTTTCATTTGATTTTATGTCCATATCCTCTTTGTATAATGGTTTCTTGCAGTGGAAGTATATTTTTGTGTAAAATTTGTTCATGAGTATCAATATGGGCTATAATTAATTCAAGCCAGTCAATATGTTCTTTTATCCATAGTAAAGATTTATTATGTGTATCATCTTCATTTATAGGATTTAAAACATAAATTTTCGCAAGATTAAACTCAAATTGCATGAGTAGGGGATATAAAATTTCATATAATTCTTGTATATTGCTTTTATTTTCAATACTTGATTTAATTTCATCTATGTATTTTACTATAATATTTAGATCTTCTTGAGTTTGGATATTTTGATAAGATTGTTTTAAATTTGTTAGTTGTTCTTTAAAAATTTTATTTAAATTTTGACAATGCAAAATACTTTTTTTGATTTTAGTATGTGCTTTAAGCATTAATTCATTTTGCTTGTTTAAAGTTGGATTTTCTAATGAGGTAAAAGGCTTTTTTAATTCTTTTGTTAATAATTTTTCACATATTTGCTTAAAAGGTTTTTCTATGGCTCCTGCAATTCTGGCACCACCTTCAGTACAATTATACACAATAACATTGTATTGATTGAAACGGACAATATCACTTTCGAAATTTTGGCGGAATAAGTTCCAAACAAAAGAGCTTTGAACTTTACCTTTGCCACCATAAGCTTTGCATTCATATTTGCCATAATCTTGTTTATAAATTTTATTGTTTATAGGGTAAATATGACCACTTGAGTGTGAATGTCCAGTGTTGCTATAAGCTAGATCCTGTCCAATTAAAATAATGTTTTTATGTCCAAGATTAAATGCCAAATTGGAAGCCATGTTTGCAACACTCCATCCGGTTACAAGATAACCATAGGAATGTAATTGTATAAAATAAATAAAACTAGCACCTGTTGAAGAAACTAATAAATAATTTCTATTATTATTATCTAAATATTTTATTGTATCGGGGTGTGTATATGATTTAAGAATAAATATTATATCTTTATCAAAATTGCCAAAATTGTTATTAAAAAATTTACTAGTCAGCTTTACTCTTTCTAAAGAAATAACATAATCAGGTTTAATGTTATGTTTAGCTAAGATAGGGTAAGCACTATCTGTGCAAAAAATAGTGGCTTTACTAGCGTATTGTTTTAACAACGGAAGTTGTTTAGAAAGACTTGGTCCAGTTGAAACAATGATTGCTGTATCACTTAGATTTTTTCTTTTTTGTAAAAGCTCTTTGTAATTTGGATGAGTTAACATTTTGGGAAGATTATAGGTAAATTGTTCTATGCCTTGAAGTGCATCAAAAGGTAAGTTGCCGTATCTTAATATGTTTTTTTTTAGATGTTCAAGCATATTATTATTAACTATTAATACATCATTATGATATCTTTCGTAATAATCAGAATGTAGTTCTAAAAAATATGTTCTTGCAAAATTTAACATTGGTTGTTGTTTGCATATTAATTCATAATCAGTAATTTTTAATAAATTTGTATCAGCTATTACCAATCTAGCTTCTTGTAACTCTTTGCTAAAATCCATCACACTAAAAGCACTATGGATAATTTCTAAGTCTTTTTCAAAAACAATAATAATCTTATGATGGGGATTTTGCAAAAGAGCTTTATATAAAATTCCATTTCCAAACCCATAAAAATATAATACAGGATATAGACGATATTTTTCATTATAAATTTTTAACATAGCATTTAATTCATCTAAAGGGTTTTTATAAATTAGAGTATTATCTTGAGTATTTAAAAAATTTATATCTAAGCTATCATTACCTTGAATAATCTTGTATTTTGATTTTTTAATAGCTGATAAAGTTTCACTTAATTTTGTTTTTATGCTTTTGATGTTTTTTTGTAGCATAATATTTCCTCATTATATAACTAAAATTACTTTATTATACTTTAAATTTAAAAAGAAAAAGCTTATATTATATAAAATAGAAATTAAAAATTAAAGACTATAGAATTTATAATTTCTATTGTTGAAATCTATATAGTATTTTAGCAAATTCTAAGTCTTCAAAAGTGTCAATATCGCAAATTTTATTTCTTGGAAGTAAAAAAGCTTTAGAATGAGATTTAAACATAAAATCTTCTTCTAGCCACGCTTCTTTTTTGCCAAAGTAAAATGCACCACCATCATGGTAAGCTTTAGTAAGATCTTGTGAGCGTTTATCATAATTTGACTCATCAAACATGTAAACTTTATTTTGATCATCAAGGTAAAAACCTCTTTGTATAGGGTATTCAAACTCGCAAGCTGAAAATAAAAATTTACATTCTTCTTGACTAAATTGTTCAAAAGCTTCTTTTAAGATAAGCTCATCTATAAGTGGAGCGGTTGCGTATAAGCAACACACATTTTCATAGATTTTACTTTGTTTTTCTAGAGTGATGATGGCATCTTGAATTACAGCGGTTGAACTTGCATAATCATCACTTAGTTCTTTTTTACGTACAAAAGGAGCCTTAGCACCATACTTTAAAGCCACTTCTATGATCTCATAATCATCACTTGAAATAATTACATCGTCAAAAATACCCGAATTTAAAGCACTTTCTATGCTATAAGCAATCAATGGTTTTCCCAAAAAATCAATAATATTTTTTCTAGGAATACGCTTAGAACCACCGCGCGCAGGGATAATACAAAGATTTTTCATGATTTCTCTTTAAATTTATAAAAAAGTAAGTATAATTGAATTTTTATTTTAAAAGGCTTAACATGCTCATAAATCAAACTTATTTTATAGACTCTTGTGATGATGTGGAATTAAATATAAAAAGAGAAAGTAAATTAGAATTTCAACTTATATATGATGATACAAAAGAAATTCAAGCTATAATGTGTATCATTCAAGGACTTGGTGCTGATATAAGAGATCCTGTTTTAAAATTTAATATGGAGTATTTTGCATCAAAATATAATGTAGCAGTTTTGAGTGTAAATTATCATGGTATAGGTAATCGTCCTCAAACTGGAGCACAATGGTATTTAGATGATATTGATAAACTTATTTTTGATGCAAGCTTAAAAGCCATTGACATAGAAATTCCTTATGATATATCAAAACTTAATACTTTTGAAGAATTTCATCCTGCTATGGAATATCTTAATAAAGAAATTCAAAAAAAGAAAGACGCTTGGGATTTTGATAGAGATTATTATTTGGATTTAAGTGTGAGCTTAAAACTTACAAATGATGAATATCAAAATTATGGTATTATGCAAACAATTGATATGATAAATACTTTGCTTTATGTAAAAGCGAATATTTTTAAAAATAAAGATTTAAAAACCATTGTAGTAGGGGTTTCACATGGTGCTTATATGGGTATATTATCTGCAAAGATAGCTCCGTGGACTATAGATGCAATTATTGATAATTCTTCTCATGTGACGCTTGATGGAGATGCTTGGAGATATATAGGTTTTGGAAAAGAAGTTGATTTTACTCAGTATTTTTGTTTCGGAACTTTTCACTATTTTAATAATATTAGACTTTGTGCTTC
>NZ_JAKMTQ010000023.1:0-7777 GCF_025773245.1 Campylobacter sp. CNRCH_2007_0968H
ACTATGCCACAATATAACTACCCAAGATACAAAAGAGAAATCGCTGGACAAACACTAAATTATCTAAGTGCTATACCTATGTATAATAAAGGCTTAGATGAACTTAAACTACAAGAAAATACAGAATATAATCTAAATTATAAAAATGAACATTATCTAACTATCTCTAATTCTACTATAGGAAAAGATAATACCGATGCAAAAGCAAGAAATGAAATCACTTTAAAAAATGATATAGACAAGGAAGAATTTTACATTTTAGCACAAAAAGATTATAAAGAAGAAATAGGCAATAACTATGAGCAAACTATAAAAAATAACAAAACCTCAGAAGTAGGAGCTTTATATACTGAATTTATTACCTTAGGGCATATGCAAAATATCATAGGTTTTAAAAATGTCAATGTAGGTGCGCAGTATCTAGAAAATACCCTGCTTTCTAAAGATACTAATGTGGGTTTAAGTAATACTTTGAATGTAGGAATTAGTAATGAAGTCAATATCGGACAAAATCATGAAGAAAAAATAGGAAATGATAAAAGAGTAATCATCAACAATAACCTAGAGCAAGATATCAAAAATGATTTTATCCAAAGAATAGGACATAATAAAAATGAAACCATAAAAGGTTCTTATGTGCTTCAAACCAATCAAAGTATAAAATTTCACTCCAAAAAAGATCTAAGCATAGAAACAAATGAGTATTTCAAAGCTGAAGCTGATGATTCTATTAGTTTTAAAGCTAAAAATAATTGTTCCTTTACGGCTGATGAAATAAATACTTTAGCTAATAAAGAAAGCACTTTAATAGCACAAAAACGAATCATCTCTCAAGTAGGTGAAAATACCACCATCACACAAACAAAAGATAAGATTATACTTCAAGTAGGAAAAATGCAAGTAATTATAGATGATAAAGGTTTAAGGGTAAAAGGAGGTGATTTGAGAGCAGATTAAAAGCAATTTTTTTAAATTAAAACTAAAATCACAAAGAAACCCAATTTATAAAAAAACTAAAGGAAAAACAATGAAAACATTAGAAGAAATATTATCTTTAGAAGAAGATGTAGATAAATATGTAAAAAACTTATGTTTAGAATTTTATGATCTTGTAGAGGCTAACAAACTTGAAGAAGTTAAAGAATTTTTAAAAGATTATCCTGTGCCTGAAATATTTTTTGAAAAATGCTATACACCTTATTGGGATAGTGAAAACAAAAGAGCTATTATCGATCCTGTTATCGCTTTAGCTTGTGCAGGAATTGCTTATGATAAAAGTAAAAGTTTTGAAATGATGGAGTATTTTGAAAATTTAGGACTTAAAGCCAATGAAGTGTGCTTTGGATACAATGCACTTAGTAGGTATATTGATAGAGATGGAAAAAATAAAGAAGTAATAGAGTATTTTTTTAAAAAAGGATGCACATTTGAAACTTATAATGAAGAAAGCGGCAGCACTCCTTTACATGAATGGATATTATGCGGCGAAGAAGTGAAGTATTTAGAAGAAGCTTTAAAACTAGGAGCAAATCCTAATATGAGAGCCATTAAAACAGAAAGTGAATTTAGCTTTACTAATACAGGAGAAACCCTTTTGCATAGAGCTGCAGAATCTGATGAGAAACCTATAGGAGCTTGTGTGGAAGTGCTAATCAAATATGGAGCTGATGTAAATGCGGCTAATTGTTGTATAAGTGATATTGAAGATGGAAAAATTGAATATTATGATCCTGCTACTCCATTGGATAGAGCTAATACTTGCGATATAAATAAAAACATAAAAATCTTAAAAAAAGCAGGAGCTAAGACTTGGGAGGAATTGGTTGAAGAATACAATATCGATACAAGCTTAGAAGAACCAGAACAAATTAAAATGTATGAAGAAAGAAGAAAGAAGAAAAAATAAAGGAAAAACAATGGATTTTAATACCGATATTTTAGAAAGCTTAGATGATTTCAAAGCATTTTTAGACACAAAACCTAATAAAGAACTCCTAGAAGCAGTAAAAAATCATATAGATGATTTTATGGAAGGTGCATATAATAATTTAGATCCAGAAAACTACGAAGTTGCTTTTGAAGAAGATACTGGTATACCTTATGATGAAGCAGATGAGGATGAATTTAAGGATTGGTTTATTAAAAATGTGCTTTGTCATGATGATTTAAGTGAGATTTATAAAATACTAAAATCACTTGTTAAAGATTAAAACTCATTTTATAAAGAAAGGAAAAACAATGAAAACATTAGAAGAATTAATAAATTTTGAAGAAAATTCTTCAGAAGAATATTTAGAAGAATTATGTTTAGAATTTTATGATCTTGTAGAGGCTAACAAACTTGAAGAAGTTAAAGAATTTTTAAAAGATTATCCTGTGCCTGAAATATTTTTTGAAAAATGCTATACACCTTATTGGGATAGTGAAAACAAAAGAGCTATTATAGATACTGCTATCACTTTAGCTTGTGCAGGAATTGCTTATGATAAAAGTAAAAGTTTTGAAATGATGGAGTATTTTGAAAATTTAGGACTTAAAGCTGATGAAGTGTGCTTTGGATTTAATGCACTTAGTAGGTATATTGATAGAGATGGAAAAAATAAAGAAGTAATAGAGTATTTTTTTAAAAAAGGATGCACATTTGAAACTTATAATGAAGAAAGTGGCAGCACTCCTTTGCATGTTTGGATATTGTTTAATCATGCAAATTATTTAGAAGAAGCTTTAAAACTAGGAGCAAATCCTAATATGAGAAGTATTAAAACAGAAAATGAATTTAGTTTTAGCGATGCAGGAAAAACCCTTTTACATAGGGCTGCAGGAAGCAAAGAAAAACCTATAGGAGCTTGTGTGGAAGTGCTAATCAAATATGGAGCTGATGTGAATGCGGCTAATTGTGGTATAAGTGATATTGAAGATGGAAAAATCAGCTATTATAAACCTGCAACCCCATTAGATAGAGCTAATACTTGCGATATAAATAAAAACATAAAAATCTTAAAAAAAGCAGGAGCTAAGACTTGGGAAGAATTGGTTAAAGAATATGATATAGATACAAGCTTAGAAAGAATAGAACAAATTAAAATGTATGAAGAAAGAAGAAAGAAGAAAAATTAAGATAAAAAACAAAAAAGGATTTTTCATTGGAATTTAATGATGTGAAATTTAAAATCAAAGAATTTGAAAGTGTAGATATCATCAGTGGTTATTCTCTTGCCTTTTATTTGCCTAAAGAAGAGCATATGATAGGAGAAGAAAACAAGAATAAAAACCAAAAAACAAAAAAAGATGAATATCGCATCAATAAAAGCAAATCTTTAGAATATATACAAACAATCAATGAAGAAAAAGAAATTGAAAAACTTAAACTTCAAAGCAATGAAAAAATCAATGAAGAATTTGATAAATTAAAAGATGATGCTTTGCCTGCTAAAGGATATAAAAGAAAAGATTATGAATACGATGTATTTTATGATATTTATACAAGTGATGATAATATAAAAAATCATATAAGATCATTTTCAATAGATAATGGCGTGGCAACAGTAACAAAGGATTTCTTGAAAGAATTTTATGAAAAATCTTTCAAGAATGAATCTGGTTATAAATGGTGTCTTATACCTAGACTAATCTGTGATAAAGGAGAATCTAGTTTTGATCCTGTGCCTATTTTAAATAGCAGCTTTGTCATTTCAGAATTAAGTAATATTAAGCAAAAAACCCTTACTTTTCAAAGAAAAATAGCCAATGTGGAACATCCAAGTCATTTTGCTTTACAAAGTCCTAAGGTTTTTAAAAGTATGCTTGAAAACGAACAAAGCTTTGCTTCTTATGGTGGTAAAGAAAAACAAATAAAAGATCTTTTAAAAAGCGCACAACATAAGCTTGAAACCATTAAAAAAGCAGATGGAATTTCTGAAGAAACTAAGGAAGATTTGCAGGAAAAACAAAAAGAAGAAGTTGAAAAATGCAAAGAATTAAAAAATAATAAGAAAAAAATTTCACCTAAACTCATAGGAGATACGGGAGAATATGTTGCTTCTTTGCTTTTTGGGAAAAGATCTACACGCTATTTAAGCAATCAAAGAAAACTAGATGCGAATTTTAACATTCATAGTTTTAATCATACTATACCTGATTTTTTAGTAAATATTAATGGTATTCCTAGTTTAGTCGAAGTTAAAAATGTCCAAGTTCAAAGTCTAACAGAACAAATAAGTTTTGAGTTAAAACTCGCTAGAGAATATGAGCTTGATTACATCTTTGTGTGTAATCATTATACACATTTAACAGAAAATGTAACAGGAAGTGTATTGACTCGTGAAGAACATGAAAAACTAGCACTCGATGGAAAAAAAGTAGGTGAGTTTAATAAAGAAACAAAAAGATTGAAAAAAACAAAGGTGGTAGAAATCCTAAATGAAAAGGATAAAGACAAGCAAAATTGGTCTGAAGTATCAAATATTCAAACTTCTCGTTTGAGAATTTTTTCAGAAAAAGGTGGAGATTGTGATGCAAGAAGTGGCTTTATCTACCATAGGCATTTACATAGAAGCATAAAAACTGCTTTTAAAGAAATATATCTACATCATATAAAAGGAGCAACACCTAATAAAATAGTAATAAAAAGATTAAATTTAAATAATGCAGAAGAATTAGAAGAAGTTTTTAATGAAAATAAAAACCTTCAAAAAAGTTAAAGAAGTTTTGTGAAAATCAAAAGGATATAAATGCTAAATAACATAACAATCAAAGGCTATAAATCTATAAAAGATTTATCCGAATTTGAACTTAAAAATTTAAATATCTTAATCGGTGCAAATGGTGCAGGTAAAAGTAATTTTATCTCGGTATTTAAAATGCTTAATGCATTGTTTAATAAAAATTTGCAATTTTATACACAAGATAAAGGACCTGATAGTTTTTTGTATTTTGGTAGAAAAGAAACAAATGAGATATATTTTAAATTTACTTTTGGTAAAAATAGTTATTATGCTACTTTAATTCCAACAAGTGAAAATAAACTTATGATATCAAAAGAATATATTTTCTTTGATGGAGATTATAAAAATTATGAAGAACTCATAGGAAGCAATCAATTAGAAAGCAATCTTTCAAAAATAATGGAGCAATCTTATTCTAAAAAAGTGGCACAACATGTTATAAGTGAAATTAAGAAATGGAAGCTTTATCATTTTCATGATACTGGAGATACATCTAAAATGAAAAGCATATGTGATGTAAATGATAATCTTATATTCAAAGAAGATGCACAAAATATAGCAGCTTATCTTAAAATGCTCCATGATAATCACAATAAACATTATGAACAAATTTTAACTACTATACAAGATATTGCTCCTTTTTTTGGGGGATTTATTTTTAGAAATAGTGATAATATACAATTAGAATGGTACCATAAAAACGATCCTGATACTCCTTTTAAAGCACATATGCTTTCTGATGGAACTTTAA
The DNA here is from genome assembly GCF_025773245.1 of Campylobacter sp. CNRCH_2007_0968H. Taxonomy (NCBI): domain Bacteria; kingdom Pseudomonadati; phylum Campylobacterota; class Epsilonproteobacteria; order Campylobacterales; family Campylobacteraceae; genus Campylobacter; species Campylobacter sp. CNRCH_2007_0968H. The sequence goes on from NZ_JAKMTQ010000023.1 coordinate 5,476, forward strand.
GGTTTATATGCTTAGCTACTTTATTGCTTCAGCCTTTTGAGCTAATGTCAGGAACAATTATTATCGATGAGCCTGAATTAGGACTACATCCTTATGCGTTAAAAATTTTAAGCGAGATCATTAAAAGAGTAGCTCAAGAAAAACAACTCATTATTTCTTCTCAATCTGTAGAACTGATAAATCATTTTGAAGCACAAGATATTATAGTTGTAGATAAAGAAGGTGATCAATCTATTTTTACAAGAATGGACAATGAAAAACTACAAACTTGGCTTGAAGAATACACACTTGGAGAAATTTGGGCTAGTAATCTTATAGGTGGGAGACCAAAATAATGTCAGATATTATAAGATGCTATGTAATTTGCGAAGGACAAAGTGAAGAAAAATTTATCAATGAAACTTTAAGTCCGTATTTTCACAATGTCAAAATTTATCTCACTCCACTTACAATACCTACATCTAAAGGACACAAAGGCGGTGCGCTTTCGTATGATAGAGTGGTTGATTTTATTGTTAAAAAATTAAAACAAGACACACAAGCTTTTATGACAACTATGTTTGATTATTATGGATTAGATGATGAATTTTTAAAAGAAAATAAAGCTAATACTGATATATATGAATATATTGAAAAAATACAAAAAGATTTTGATGAAGCAATTAAACAAAAATGCGATACAAATAAATTTTTTAGCTATATACAACCACATGAATTTGAAAGTTTGCTTTTTAGTGATATTACAAAAATCATTGAAGCAGACGCTGAATGGGATGAAAAACTCATTTGCGAATTAGAATGTATTATCGAAAAATACAATAATCCAGAATTAATCAACAATAGCAAGGAAACAAGTCCGTCACACAGGCTAAAAAAGATTTTTTCTTCTCCTAGTTATAAAAAAGTTTTGCATGGTAGCAAAATTGCCAAAGAAATTGGTATAGACAACATAAGATTAAAATGTCAACACTTTAACAAATGGTGTGAAAAAATTGATGCTTTGAAAGCTTTTAAATGAAACAAACATTAAGTGCCAATCAGGTTAGCTTTCATCTTTTATCTAAAAAAACTTTTAGTGATGAAAAATACCTTAACGCTTGGAGTTTAAAAGGTAATCGCCTTAATTTACAAGAATGGCTTGATTTTAAAAAAGCTAATGAAAATAATTTTTATAATAAACATTTAGAAAATACCTTAAAAGCTATACAAGAACTTAAAGCTTGTTTTAGTATTGATAAATTTGAAGGTATAAATCTACACAGTGAGGATGAATGGTTAAATTTTTTACCTTCAAATTATACTCAAATTTACAATCGTTTATGCAAAGATAAAAGCAAATACATTTTACATAGATATTATCAAAAAGATGAATTAAGTGAAATAGGAACTCTTAAAAACCTCTCCCCTAATTTACCTTTTTGGGATGAAAAAGGAGAAAATTTCTCTCAAAGCCAAATCAATACTCTTATAGAAAAAGATAATCTAGCACCCTACTTTAATAAATATGATATTTATTTCAACTCATCACTATACCTTACTTTTAATCTTAATGATGAAAATTTAAATTATCTAGTAAAAAATTATGAAGATAAACTTAATTATGGCTTTATCTCAAAAACTCAAGAACAACTTCAAAAAGAGTTAAATTTAAGTAAAGATGAAAAAATCATCTTAGAACTTGAAAATATTTTTTTAAGTCTTTGTAAAGGCATAAGTGCTGATTATGCCTTTATGGATTTTTCTTATTTTTTTGCAGGGTATGATTATATATTAAATTCTAAAAATAATACTTTAAAATCTTACCCTATTAGTTATGATGAGTTAATTTATAAAAGAAGCTTTAAAGAGCATATAGAAGAATATGCAAATAATTATTTTTTAAATTATTATTCTAAAGAACTTTTAAATGAACTTGAAAATCAAAACTTAAATAACAATAGAATAAATCATTATCTTAAAAACTATAATAAAATTCCAAAAAACACAGAAGAAGAAAACATACAAGGTATGCTTTCTAAGCAAAAAAATGTAAATATCAACTTTGTAAATTTTATAGATTATAAAGACTATGTTTATAATAACAAAGATGATTTTTGGAATTTCTCATTAGAAAAAAACTCTATACTTTGGCAAAAATTTCTAAGCAAGGATACCATAAAACCTTTTCCTTCAAATTTTGATTGTTCTTTGGAAGAAAAACTTCTTTATGCTAAAGATGAGCAATTAGAAAGCATACTTCAAACCCACAAGGCTTTTTATGGCTAAAAAAAGAAAAATAACTCTTCCTAAAATAGAAGCTATT
>NZ_JAKMTQ010000024.1:0-6087 GCF_025773245.1 Campylobacter sp. CNRCH_2007_0968H
ATTACTTGATGTGCAAAAATTAAACTAAAAGATGCAAGAAAGGAAAGAAATGAAAAATTTTTTTAACTCATTACAAGATAAAGAATTTATTTTTGCGCCACAATGCTATAAAACATGCAATGGCGGATGCTGTCATAATATTCATGCACAATATTTTAAATTTAATAAATCTAGTGCGGTGATATTACCTATGCTTGAAGTTGAATATCTTTCGCTAAAGCAAGCCGGTAATACATATTTAGAAAATGGAAAAGTCAATACCTTTACTTTAAAAAATGGAAAAAAAATCAATGCTTATTTTGCAAAATGTGATTTAAATGGACTTTGTAATCCTCATAGTCTTAGACCTTTGATATGCAAGCTTTATCCTTATTATCCTCAGGTTGATTATGATGGAAATTTTTTAGGGGTTAAACCTTGTGCGTTATTTGATATTTTTTATAAAGATGCCCAAAAGCATTATTGTACTATAACCCATAGAAAAAATGATGAGTTTTTAAAGGAATTTGAGCAAAGCACACAGGTATTAAGAAAGGAACCTATAATGATATTTGTGTTTAAGGTGCTTGAAGTAGTAGAAGAAACTCTTAAGCAGTATACTTATGATCATTATGGAAAAGTAATTTATCTTGAAGAATTAACACATGAAGAAAAATTTGATTTTTTTGCTTTTCAAGAGATTAATTCTATGACTATGCAAGCATATAGAAATGAAAAATTTATTGACAAAATTCAAGATATATATGATAATTTAGAAATGCGATATCAAGAGCATTTTACAAAGTATTTTAATGATTAGAGAAAATTATGCTTAAAAATGAAACTTATTTCATAGACTCTTGTGATGATGTAGAATTAAATATAAAAAGAGAAAGTAAATTAGAATATAGAATTACTTATGATGATAGTAAGCAAATGAAAGCTATCGTTTTTATCATAGGAGCGTATGGTTCTAATGTTGATTTATCAATCATTGATTTTGACAGGCAATTTATAGCTAAAAAATTTGATGTAGTGGCTGTAAGTGTTTTATATCATTGTTTTAGCTGTAGAATAAATAGCAAGGATAAAAAATACAGTGCTACTTTTTCGTATGATGAAAGAGATGTAGCTTATTTCAAGGAGCAATTAAATAAACATGGTATTGCTTTTTCTGGCGAAATTAATCAAGAAAACATACAAAAACAAATTGTTTCTTTAGAATCTATGCTTGATTTTTATAGATTAAAAAATATGATAGGTGATGATTATGAGTTTCATTTAACTTCAACTTTGCTACCATCAAATAACGAATATCAAAATTATGGAATTATGGCAGCTATCGATCATATCAATGCTTTAAAAGATATAATGAAAAATTATCCTCAATTTAAATCTTTACCTAAAATTTACGGGGGGGGGGTCATACGGAGGTTATTTAGCGCTAATGTGTGCTAAAATAGCTCCTTGGTATGTTGATGGAGTTATAGATAATTCAGGCGAAGCAACATTAATTTTAGGTTGTATTATAGGAAAAGATTTAAATTTTCACGATATATATTATAACTATAAGAGTTTTCTTATAGGATGTTTTATAAAAACATATTGGAATTCTGATAAAAATTCTCCTTATTGTTTTAAAGATGAGTATTTTCTTGTTAGAACTTTATTGAATAAAGAACATTTAATTTTACAAGTGCAAAAAAATAAAAATATAGTTTATATAAGCTATCATAGCTCTAATGATTTATTAACTTCTTATAAAAATAAAATTTGTTTGATAGAGTTGTTAAAAGCCTTAAATTATGAAGTAGATTTTCATCTAATAGATGAAAAAGATATAGATGGTAAATTTATTAAAAATTTAGATCATGGGGGTGGAATAACAGTCAAAGCTTTATTTGGTAGGGAATTACCAAAAATGCTTGAAAAATTTAAGGATAAAAATTTTACCCTAAGAGAAGATAGTATAAGTTATCCTTGCAAGGATAAGGTTTTTACTTTTAAAGATAAAGGTAATAAATTTGTGCTTGAGATTATATAACTTCCTCAAGCATATTTTTAATCGTAGAAAAATCCTCAAAATTATCCGGAGTGATATATTTAGCATCTAAATTTTTTCCTATAAATTTTTCGATTTCAAGTATTAATTTCATCATATCAATACTATCAATAATATCATCATCCACTAAATTACGACTGCTTTCATTGATATCACTTCTGTTGATTGCATTAAACATTTTTTGAATATCTTCAAAGTTAATATTCACATCTAGCTCCTTATTTTTTAGTTATAATAATACTTAAAAAATGCAAATATAAGGCTTAACATGCTCATAAATCAAACTTATTTTATAGACTCTTGTGATGATGTAGAATTAAATATAAAAAGAGAAAGTAAATTAGAATATAGAATTACTTATGATGATAGTAAGCAAATGGAAGCTATTGTTTTTATCATAGGTGGATTTGGGGCAAATGCTAATATATCTTTTTTAGATTTTGATAGAGAATATCTTGCTAAAAAATTTAATATTATTGTTGTAAATGTTTTTTATCATTGCTTTAGTGCTAGGCCTTCTATAGATGAGAAATATAATCCGATTTTTATGCCAAATGAAAAAGATTGGGAAAGTTTTTGTAAAATAGCAAAAATTTGTGATATGGAAATTTATGACCATGAAAAAAGCAATTTTAAAAATTGTATAAGAAAACTTGATGAAAGATCTAAACAAATAAAACATGAAGGAAGACTGAAAAAAGATTTTTTGATAAATCTTTCTTGTGATTTTGTATTGCCAAATAACGAATATCAAAATTATGGAATTATGGCAGCTATTGATCATATCAATGCTTTAAAAGATATAATGAAAAATTATCCTCAATTTAAATCTTTACCTAAAATTTACGGGGGGGGTCATACGGAGGTTATTTAGCACTAATGTGTGCTAAAATAGCTCCTTGGTATGTAGATGGAGTGATAGATAATTCAGGAGTGACATTGCCTCATTTGCCTCATTTGTTAGGTAGAGAAAGTGAGTGTGGTGAATTTGCTATTAGAGGTGATAATTATATTTTATTATGTTTTGTAAAAAAATACTGGACTAGAGATGAAAGCTCTCCGTATTTTTTAAGTGATGATAATTATATGATAAGGGTTCTTTTAAACTCAAAGCATCTAAGTTTGCAAAATGAAAAAAATCAAAATACAATATTTATCAGTTATCATAGCGCAAAAGATGAGGGAGCTCCAGTGGAACATAAGAGTAATTTTTATGAATTTTGCAAACAACTTGGATTTGATACAACTTTGCATATTGTTAAAGATGAGAATGATGTAGATGGTAGATATATAAAGAGCTTAGAGCATGGTTTGAGAATGACAGATAGGGCTTTATTTAAAAAAGAATTACCTATATTGCTTGAAAAACTAAAAAATAAAACATTTAATATGAGAGAAAATAGCATATCTTATCCTTGCAAAGATAAGATATTTACTTTTAAAGATTTTAAAGATCGATTTGAGCTTAAAATTACACGACTTTGATAAAACTTTGAAGTTTATCAAAATTTATTTTTAGGCTACATGCATTAAGGGTGATACCTGTTCCAAAGCTTCCAAGGAAAATTTGTTTACCCCCCCCCAGTATATGAAGCTAATTCTAGAGGTAATTTATTTATAGTAGTGTTTCCATAGTTTTTAAGAATATTATCTTGGATAAAATTTAAATTTAGTCTCTCATATAGTTTTTGTTTTGAAAAATTATCAGAAGAGTGGATAAAAAATTCATCGAAACTAGTTTTTTCTAGATTGAAATGTTCAAAAAATTCTTGAAAAAATGTTGGATAGTTTTGCATAATAAAAGAAAAAGCTAGAGTGGTATTGGCTTGTATGTTTTTATTACTATTAATTTGAAATCCGCCATAGGGTAAAGTTTCTTCTACACATTGAGTAGAAAAAACTTTTTGAGAAAAACAGCTTTTTTCTTTAGAATTGGTATTTTTTTCTATTAAAATCGCACTTGCACTATCGCTATTATTTAAAAAGGTAATTTTATCTTTTTGAGCGTCAATCGCTTTACTTTTTACACTGGCGCATATTAAAATAGCTTTTTTTATGTTCTGTTGATTTAAAGCTAAAAACACTTGAAGCAAACTCTGTAAAAATCCAGGACAAAAACCTAACACATCTAAACATAAAGTATGATTGCTTAAATTTAAATTTTTGTGGATTAAACTAGTGCAAGCTGGTGCTAAATAATCTGGTGTAAAGCTTGTAAAAACAAGTAAATCAATTTCATCTTTTCTGATTATATTTTTTGAGAAAAGTTCTTTTAGTGCTTGTGTTGCTAAATCACTTGCGTATGTTGAATCATCACTTATAAAATGATTGAAAATTCCTGAGTTTTCTTGCAAAAGTTGATACTTTCTTTCATTTATATTGCAAAGCTTTAATTTATCTTCTTTGTGGAGTGGATTTTTAGGTAGAACAATACTAATAGCTTTAATAGAATGGTTGGTAATTTCTAAATTCATTATTACTCTCTTTTATTTTTTAGATATTTTATCATTTTTTATTTGTTATAATAAATTAAAAAAGGAAAAAAATGACAGCGTATATTAGTATAGGAACAACCAATAGTGGCAACCAAGAAAGACAAGGCTTTTTAATGCAAAATGAAAATAAACTTTTGCAACAAGGTTATATCTATCCAAAATCTCTTAGAATGGCAAATAGACATTGGGTTTTAGTCGATATAGTTTTAGAGCTTATAAAAAAAGATAAATTAAGTCAAAATCCATTGGACGATTTAGAAGATGTGCGTTTGATTAAGGCTATTGAGAATTTCAAAATAGAAGCCACAATACATAAAGATAAGAAATTTATATTTTCTGCAGAAGGGATAGTTTGGGATTTTTCTACTAAAAGGCATATAGAAATTCTTAAAAATGTTTTAAATGCTTTAGGATTTGATGAAATTTATGAAATTATTTACTTTAGAGATACTCTTGGATATTTAAATTCTCATTGTTCTCAAGATATTAAAAATAATATGGGGTTTTATAGTGCTGATTTTAAGCCTGATGAGCATCCTAGAAAATATATATTTGATTATAAGTGGATTTGTGAGAGCCATATAGAAGTATTTGGTGAAAAAAGTTTAATAGTGAGACTTTTGAAGGAAGAATATGTTGGCGGAACATTACTTAAAGATTTTGTATATCATTTAGGTTTAGAATGGGATGATGAATTTTCATTAAAGCAAAATAAAAATGAAAGTTTTAATCTTTTAGGTATGGAGCTTCAAGGAAGACTTATAAAAAAAGATTTGCATGGGCAAAACATAAATTCTTTACTTTATACGGCTAGAAAAATTTTTGAAGGTGCTAATGAGGATAGGTTGAAATTTAGAGTGCAAAAAGAAATAGCAAAAGCTTATGTTGATTATTATGCTCCTTCACTTGAGTGGGTTAGAGCTAAGTATTTTCCACACAGAAAAAGTTTATTTGAGCCGATTAGTTGGGATGAGTATGAAGAAAATCCAACCTTAACCCAAACCAAAGAAAGTGATTGGGATAAAATAGCTGATTTTATAGCAGAAATTATTGTGTCTAAAAATAAAATTATCCAGTCTTTAAAAAGTAATTAACGCAATGTTTTAACATTGCGTTAATTATATGCTTTTTCTAGCATATTTTTGATACTTTGAAAATCTTCAAAATTTTCAGGACTTATAAATTCAGCATTGAGACTTTTTCCATAGTGTTTTTCAATTTCAGCTACTAAAGCCATAATATCAATACTATCTATAATGTCTTCACTTACTAAATTTTGCATTGTTTCATCAATATCGGTTCTCTCTATGTTCATAAAAAACTTTTTAATATTTTGCATATTTATCCTTTTTTTGTTTAAAATAATAATGATTATTATATCTTATTAATATTGAATTTTATAAGAATTTGATAATATATTATCTTTATTAATTTGAGAAAGTTTTAAATGATTGCAAGTGTTATTTGGCTTACAGGTTTAGCAGGTAGTGGAAAAAGCTATTAGGTAAAGCATTATATGAGAAATTAAAAAATGAGCATAAAAACATTATC
>NZ_JAKMTQ010000025.1:0-5981 GCF_025773245.1 Campylobacter sp. CNRCH_2007_0968H
TAACTAAAATAACTAAAATAACTAAAATAACTAAAATAACTAAAATAACTAAAATAACTAAAATAACTAAAATAACTAAAATAACTAAAATAACTAACAATAAAAATAAATATAGGATTATATATAAAGTAAGAATAATAAGAATTAACAAGTCCGCAATGAGCTACTTTCCCCCTGCCAGTAAGGCGTAGTATCATCACCCACGATGTGCTTAGCTTCTTGGTTCGGGATGGAGCAAGGCGTCTCCACATCTGTATAATCACGGACATTGTTATTTAAATATTCTATTTAATATAGCATAATAAAAACAATCAATAAGATTTAAACATAAAAATTATTTTTATTTTAACTTTCATCTTATTCTTATATTTAGATGTTTTATTGAACTAAATACTTTATTGTTTCATTTTAGAATACTTAAAAAACAATGTTAAGAGCAAGTTCTAATATAAACTTTACTTATAAGATTTTATAAACTTAAGAATGTAATTTTTATATAAATATTTCATATAAAAACACTCAAAGCTTTATTAAAAACCTTAACAAGGAAGTGATGCTTAAATAAGATAAGCCAAACGCTCTATTAGTACTGGTCAGCTAAAGGACTTTCATCCATTACACACCCAGCCTATCAAACTAGTAGTCTTCTAGAGAGCTTAGAGAAGATTCATCTTAGAGTTGGCTTCACGCTTAGATGCTTTCAGCGTTTATCCGTTCCAAACTTAGCTACGCTGCGATGCTCTTGGCAGAACAACAGCTACACCAGTGGTTTGTTCAACCCGGTCCTCTCGTACTAGGGTCAAATCTCTTCAATCTTCTTACGCCCACGGCAGATAGGGACCGAACTGTCTCACGACGTTCTGAACCCAGCTCGCGTACCGCTTTAAATGGCGAACAGCCATACCCTTGGGACCTGCTCCAGCCCCAGGATGCGATGAGCCGACATCGAGGTGCCAAACCTCCCCGTCGATGTGAGCTCTTGGGGGAGATCAGCCTGTTATCCCCGGGGTACCTTTTATCCTTTGAGCGATGGCCCTTCCACACAGAACCACCGGATCACTAAGACCGACTTTCGTCTCTGCTTGACTTGTATGTCTTGCAGTTAAGCTGGCTTATACCTTTATACTCTACGAACGATTTCCAACCGTTCTGAGCCAACCTTTGTAAGCCTCCGTTATTATTTGGGAGGCGACCGCCCCAGTCAAACTACCCACCAGACATTGTCCCACTTGAGGATAACTCAAGCTGGTTAGCTACCCAAATAAGAAAGAGTGGTATCTCAACAACGGCTCATATACAACTGGCGTCATATACTCAAAGCCTCCCACCTATCCTGCACATTCTTATCCAAATAGCAGTGTCAAGCTGTAGTAAAGGTCCACGGGGTCTTTCCGTCTTGCCGCGGGTAGGAGGAATTTTCACCTCCACTACAATTTCACTGGATCCCTCTTTGAGACAGCTCCCATCTCGTTACGCCATTCATGCAGGTCGGTATTTAACCGACAAGGAATTTCGCTACCTTAGGACCGTTATAGTTACGGCCGCCGTTTACTCGGGCTTCGATCAAGAGCTTCGCTAATGCTAACCCCATCAATTAACCTTCGAGCACCGGGCAGGCGTCACACCCTATACATCCTCTTACGAGTTAGCAGAGTGCTGTGTTTTTGGTAAACAGTCGGGAGGGACTCTTTGTTGTAAGTTTCTTCGCTTTCGGAGTAAATCCTAATACGAAGCGAACCACACCTTATACCGAAGATACGGTGCTATTTTGCAGAGTTCCTTAAAGAGAGTTCTTCCACGCGCCTTAGAATACTCATCCCACCCACCTGTGTCGGTTTACGGTACGGGCAACATTAGCTAAACTTAGAAACTTTTCTTGGCTCGACGGCATCAGCAATTCTCCTCGCTGTCCGAAGACTTTGAAGAGCCTTTCAGTTCTCGGAGTATTGTTATACGGATTTGCCTATATAACCTCCTACGACCTTAGACTAGCACTTCCATCCGCTAGCTTGCTTAGCCCTAAGCGTCCTTCCATCGCACACTAATGTTGGTATTGGAATATTAACCAATTTGCCATCGTCTACCCCTTTCGGACTCGACTTAGGACCCGACTAACCCTACGATGACGAGCATCGCGTAGGAAACCTTGGGTTTACGGCGTTAATGATTCTCACATTAATTATCGCTACTCATGCCTGCATGCTCACTTCTATTCGCTCCAGCACTCCTTACCGGTATACCTTCGGCGCAAATAGAACGCTCTCCTACCACTTGATAAAATCAAGTCTACAGCTTCGGTACTTACTTTAGCCCCGTTATATTTTCCGCGCAAAATCACTAGACCAGTGAGCTATTACGCTTTCTTTAAAGGATGGCTGCTTCTAAGCCAACCTCCTGGTTGTTTAAGTAACTTCACATCGTTTTCCACTTAAGTAAGATTTAGGGACCTTAGCTGGTAGTCTGGGTTGTTTCCCTCTTGACGACGGATTTTATCACTCGCCGCCTGACTGCTGTGATTACATATAAGGTATTCGGAGTTTGATAGGGTTTGGTACATTGGTGTATGCCCTAGCCCATTCAGTGCTCTACCCCCTTATACTACGACACAACGCTATACCTAAATATATTTCGGAGAGAACCAGCTATCACGAAGTTTGATTGGCCTTTCACCCCTATCCACAAGTCATCCGGGGGCTTTTCAACGCCTATCGGTTCAGTCCTCCACTAGTTCTTACACTAGCTTCAACTTGCTCATGGATAGATCACTTCGTTTCGGGTCTGCAGCATCTGACTTAAGCGCCCTATTCAGACTCGCTTTCGCTACGGCTTCGCGTGTGCTTAACCTTGCCAGACACCACAACTCGCAGGCTCATTATGCAAAAGGCAGTCCATCACACTGTATTGCTACATAGTGCTCTGAATGATTGTAAGCAAATGGTTTCAGGTTCTATTTCACTCTGATCACCTCAGTTCTTTTCACCTTTCCCTCACGGTACTTGTGCACTATCGGTCTGGTAGTAGTATTTAGGGTTGGATCGTGGTCGACCCAGCTTCAGACAGGATTCCTCGTGTCCCGCCCTACTCAGGATACTGCTAGCTAAGGTTTGGTTTTCGTATACGGGACTATCACCCTCTATGGCTACACTTTCCAGAGTGTTCTACTAACCTTACCTATTGCACATTGCAGTCCTACAACCCCCAGTGCAAGCACTGGGTTTGCCCTCTTGCGCTTTCGCTCGCCGCTACTGACGCAATCTCTATTGATTTCTTTTCCTGTAGGTACTAAGATGTTTCAATTCCCTACGTTCGCTCCATTATGGTAGTATATATCTCTATATACTGGGTTGCCCCATTCGGAAATCTACGGATCAAAGCTTCTTGACAGCTCCCCGTAGCTTATCGCAGTCTAGTACGTCCTTCATCGCCTTTACCAGCCAAGGCATCCACCATTCGCTCTTAATAGCTTACCTTTTAAATTCATTCTAAAACGCATCACTTCCTTGTTAAAGTTTTTATGATAATACTTTACTATCTTAAGACGGAAAGCATTTAAACACTTAATAAAACTAAAAATATTAGTCTAACTAAGTTGTGAGTTTAAAACTTGTCTTTAACTAAAAGCTAAAGAAAAGATAGTTAGGTTTTATCCTTTAACAAGTCCTGTAAAATTGTTTTTATTAAAACTTGCTTGTGACTCTTAACAATGATAATTCAAATAACATTAAATAACTAATCTAATATATAAAATATTCTATTATTTATTTAGCTTAGGTCTTAAAACCTAAAGGAAGTATATATAAAGAGTTTAAATAATTTAAAAACATAAGTAATAAAGTATTTTACTTTACTTATTACTTTATATTAGCTATATACTTGCTTTAAGTTTTAAAACTTTATTATATGATTGATAAACAAATCTTTTTTATGGTGGGCCTAACAAGACTTGAACTTGTGACCTCACCCTTATCAGGGGTGCACTCTAACCAGCTGAGCTATAGGCCCTTAATAAATGGTGGAGAATAGCGGGATCGAACCGCTGACCTCCTGCGTGCAAAGCAGGCGCTCTCCCAGCTGAGCTAATTCCCCAAAATTAGCTTTTCATCAATCTTTGAAATCTAAACAAGGATGATTGAGTCTATATATGAACTGATAGTTGTGAGACTTATCAGTTTGTACTCTAGAAAGGAGGTGATCCAACCGCAGGTTCTCCTACGGTTACCTTGTTACGACTTCACCCCAGTCGCTGATTCCACTGTGGACGGTAACTAGTTTAGTATTCCGGCTTCGAGTGAAATCAACTCCCATGGTGTGACGGGCGGTGAGTACAAGACCCGGGAACGTATTCACCGTAGCATGGCTGATCTACGATTACTAGCGATTCCGGCTTCATGCTCTCGAGTTGCAGAGAACAATCCGAACTGGGACATATTTTATAGATTTGCTCCACCTCGCGGTATTGCGTCTCATTGTATATGCCATTGTAGCACGTGTGTCGCCCTGGGCATAAGGGCCATGATGACTTGACGTCGTCCACACCTTCCTCCTCCTTACGAAGGCAGTCTATTTAGAGTGCTCGGCCAAACCGTTAGCAACTAAATACGTGGGTTGCGCTCGTTGCGGGACTTAACCCAACATCTCACGACACGAGCTGACGACAGCCGTGCAGCACCTGTCTCTAAGTTCTAGCAAGCTAGCACCCTCTTATCTCTAAGAGGTTCTTAGGATATCAAGCCCAGGTAAGGTTCTTCGCGTATCTTCGAATTAAACCACATGCTCCACCGCTTGTGCGGGTCCCCGTCTATTCCTTTGAGTTTTAATCTTGCGACCGTACTCCCCAGGCGGTACACTTAATGCGTTAGCTGCATTACTGAGATGACTAGCACCCCAACAACTAGTGTACATCGTTTAGGGCGTGGACTACCAGGGTATCTAATCCTGTTTGCTCCCCACGCTTTCGCGCCTTAGCGTCAGTTAAGTTCCAGCAGATCGCCTTCGCAATGGGTATTCTTGGTGATATCTACGGATTTTACCCCTACACCACCAATTCCATCTGCCTCTCCCTCACTCTAGACTACCAGTTTCCCAAGCAGTTCAACGGTTAAGCCGTTGGATTTCACAAGAGACTTGATAATCCGCCTACGCGCCCTTTACGCCCAGTGATTCCGAGTAACGCTTGCACCCTCCGTATTACCGCGGCTGCTGGCACGGAGTTAGCCGGTGCTTATTCCTTAGGTACCGTCAGAATTCTTCCCTAAGAAAAGGAGTTTACGCTCCGAAAAGTGTCATCCTCCACGCGGCGTTGCTGCGTCAGGGTTTCCCCCATTGCGCAATATTCCCTACTGCTGCCTCCCGTAGGAGTCTGGACCGTGTCTCAGTTCCAGTGTGACTGATCATCCTCTCAGACCAGTTAAGCGTCATAGCCTTGGTGAGCCATTACCTCACCAACTAGCTGATACTATATAGTCTCATCCTACACCGAAAAACTTTCCCTACTCAACTTATGTTAAGCAGGAGTATAGAGTATTAGCAGTCGTTTCCAACTGTTGTCCTCTTGTGTAGGGCAGATTAACTATACCTTACTCACCCGTGCGCCACTAATCCACTTCTAGCAAGCTAAAAGCTTCATCGTTCGACTTGCATGTATTAGGCACGCCGCCAGCGTTCACTCTGAGCCAGGATCAAACTCTCCATAAAAAATATAGATAGTTTAATCTTTTTCTTCAAAGAAAAAGTATTTTAAAGATTAATAAAATAATCTTTAATTATTAATTGATAGATTTACATTATTAAGGTAAATCTCTGGCTCAATCGATCACTTATTTAGATTTCAAAGATTGACTATAAGATTTGATTAACAATATTAATAATTTAAAGAACAAATATTAAAAATTAAGATAAAAATCTTAAGTTTTTTAAATCCCTTTTATTTGAAAAGGAAATGAAATTATAGCAGTAAAAGCTTAAAGTTTTATTAAAATTGG
>NZ_JAKMTQ010000026.1:0-5287 GCF_025773245.1 Campylobacter sp. CNRCH_2007_0968H
CAAAGGAGTTTCATGAAACAAGGTGATTTTAGCGAAGTTGCAAAACACTACCATAACAGACCAGCATATTCAAGTATGCTTATAGAAAAGCTCATAAAATGTGTAAATGATCAAAATAAAAGCACATTAAAAGTTGTAGAAGTAGGAGCGGGTACGGGAAAGCTTACTAAAATGCTTGCTGATGAGTTTAACCTTTGTATAGATGCAGTCGAGCCAAATGATAATATGCGTGAAGAGGGTATTAAATTTACTCAAAATTCACAAAATATTACTTGGCATAAAGGTAGCGGAGAAGAAACTGCTATGCCTAGTAATTATGCTGATTGGGTAATCATGGCTAGTTCTTTTCACTGGACAGATCCTAAAAAATCCTTACCTGAGTTCGCAAGAGTGCTTACAGGGGGGGGGTATTTCACTGCTATATGGAATCCACGCCATATAGCTAAAGGCTCTGTGTTTTATGAAATTGAAGAGGAAATTAAACATATTATACCAGAGCTTACTCGTGTAAGTAGTGGGGTGCAAAATGTTAAAAACTGGGAAGAAATCTTAGTAAGTACTGGAGATTTCAAGGATTGCTTTTTTATGGAGTGTGATTATAAAGAGCTTTGGAGTAAAGAGCGTTATCTTGGGGTTTGGCATTCTGTAAATGATATTCAAGCACAAGCTGGAAAAGCTAGATGGGAAGAAATTTTAAAAATGATAGAAAATAAAATTTCTTCTATGGATATGATTGAAATTCCTTATAAAATCCGTGCATGGACGGTACATAAGGCATAGAAAATCTTTTAGCTTTTTTAGCTTTGCTATTAAAGTTAAAGGAAAAAAATGGAAAAAATAGTAGAACAAGTTTGGGATTATACTAAGCATGCAAAATTTTATTCATATAGACCAAATTATGCACCACTTAGTATAGATATGCTAGTAGAGCTTGCTAAAAGAACTAGTCAAAGTTCAAAGATAAAAGTTGCAGATATTGGAGCAGGTACAGGGAATTTGAGTATTCTGCTTTTAGGGAGAGCTTGTAAAGTGGTAGCGGTTGAGCCAAATGATGCAATGCGTGAAATTGGTATAGAAAGAACTCAAGGTCAAGATGTAGAATGGGTAAGAGCTACCGGTATTGACTCTACTTTAAAAGATGGAGAGTTTGATTGGGTGAGCTTTGGAAGTAGCTTTAATGTGATGGATAGATCAATGGCACTAAAAGAAAGTCATAGATTGCTCAAAAAAGGATGTTATTTTACTTGTATGTGGAATCATAGAGATTTAAATGATCCTATTCAAAAAATAGCAGAAGATATTATTGTTAGTTTTGTTCCAAATTATACAAGAGGCACAAGAAGAGAAGATCAACGCCCTATTATAGAAGCACATAAAGAGCTTTTTGATAATATTATTTATTTGGAAGAAGATTTTTACTTTCATCAAAGTGTAGATAATTATATCAATGCTTGGAAAAGTGTAAAAAATCCTTATTGGGATCTTGAGACTAAAGAAGGTAATGAGTTGTTTGAGAAAATCACTGATAAGTTAAAACAAGAATTACCAGGTGAATTTGATATTAAATATACAACAAGAGCTTGGAGTGCAAAAAAAATATAAAAGAGTAATATTATGGATAGATTAGTTTTTCAAACAAAAGCAAGAAATTTACAGAATTTAAAAAATATACTTAAAAATGCAAAAGTTTTAGATGTAGTTATCACTTCTTTAAAAGAAATCATTCAAGATAAAGAAGAAGTGCTTAAAAAAATTATCAATCTAAATGCGAAAAAACTAATCATCCGTAGTTCTTCTAATAGCGAAGATAGTTTAAAAAGTTCCAATGCTGGAGCTTTTCTAAGTTTGGCTAATGTAGATATTAATGATAAAAGCCAACTTTTTAATGCTTTAGAAAAAGTAGGTCATTCTATGCCTAGTGAGAATGATGAAATTCTAATCCAACCTATGCTTTTAGATATTAAAAAATGTGGTGTTGCTTTTAGTGTAGATAAGGATAATTTTGCTCCATATTTTTGTATAGAATATGATGAAAACGGCTCTAATAGTTCCATTACAGATGGAAGTGCTAAAAATGCTAAAACATATTTTCACTACCGTGAAAATGAAGATATAAAAGATCCATATATGCAAAAAGTTATTTTATTATTAAAAGAACTTGAAAGTTTATATGGTTGTAATTTTTTAGATGTAGAATTTGCTTTTAATGATCAAGATGAACTTTTTTGCTTGCAAGTTAGACCTTTAATAATGCAAGAAAAAATTAATCTTTTTAATAACTTGCCTAAAGAAGCTTTACATAGACTTTATAAAAGATTTGTATCTTTACAAGAACCAAGATCTAGAGTGCTTGGAGATAAAGCCATTTTTGGTGTAATGCCTGATTGGAATCCAGCAGAAATTATAGGACTTAGACCAAAAAGATTAGCTTTTAGCCTTTATAAAGAAATCATTACAGATAACATTTGGGCTTATCAAAGAGATAACTATGGTTATAGAGATCTAAGATCACATCCTTTAATCCATTCTTTTTTGGGTATTCCTTATGTGGATGTGAGACTTTCTTTTAATTCCTTTATACCAAAAACACTTGATGAGAATATTGCTAAAAAGTTAGTTAATTATTATTTAGATAAATTATATGAAAATCATGAGTTGCATGATAAAGTAGAATTTGATATAGTATTTTCTTGTTATGATTTTCATATGGCTGATAAATTAGAACGCTTATTAGATCATGGTTTTAATAAAAATGAAATCAAACGCATTGAATTTTCTTTATTAAATCTTACTAATTCTATTATTGATATTAAAAATGGTTTGTGTTTAAAAGATATAGAAAAATCAAAACAAATGATTGTATATTATGAAAATATTATGCATTCAGATTTTTCACCATTAGATAAAATTTATTGGCTTTTAGAAGAGTGTAAAAGATATGGAACATTACCATTTGCTGGTGTTGCAAGGGCTGCGTTTGTGGCTATGACTATGCTTAATTCTTTGGTGGAAATTGGATTTTTTAGCAAAGAAGAAAAAAATGAATTTTTAAATTCTCTTCATACCGTTAGTAAAACTTTGAGTTATGAATTAGCAACTTTAAATGAAAATAACAAACAAGATTTTTTAAAACAATTTGGTCATTTAAGAGCAGGGACTTATAATATTTTATCTCCAAGGTATGATGAGGATTTTGATGGGTATTTTGATTTAAAACAAAAAAGTGAAATTAAAAAAGAAAAGAAATTTAAGATTGGCGATGATAAGTTGCAAAAACTTGATCAAATTTTAAAAGAACATGGAATTGAAGTTAATGCAAAAGAATTTTTTAGCTTTTTAAAAATAGCTATAGAAGGACGCGAATTTGTTAAATTTGAATTTAGCAAGCTCTTATCTAAAGCTATATCACTGATAGAGGATCTTGGAAATTATTATGGAATATCTAAAGAAGATATGGCCCATTTGGATATTAAGAGTATTTTAAATTTGTATTCTAGCGTGTATTCTAAAAATCCAAAAGATAAATTTTTGAGTGAAATTAATGAAAACAAACAAGAATATGAATTAAGTTTAGCTATAAAACTTCCGGCTTTACTAACTGATGCACATCAAATATTTGGGTTTTTTACTAGCTATATTCATCCAAATTTTATCACGCAAAAAAGCATTAGTGCTAATATTGCTTTAGAAAATGAACAAGATTTAAAAGGCAAGATAGTGTTAATCTATGCAGCTGATCCTGGATATGATTATTTATTTACTAAAGATATTGCAGGTTTTATCACTTGCTATGGTGGTGCAAATTCACATATGGCTATTAGAGCTTCTGAACTTGCTATGCCTGCTGTTATTGGCGTAGGTGAAGAGAATTTTAAAAAATATCTTCAAGCAAAAAAAATTAAAATTGATTGTCAAAGTGAGCAGATATTTTGTCTATGAAATTTATAGCTATTAGTCAAAGAATTTTAGAAAATCAAGATTATTATGAATTAAGAGAGTGTTTGGCACTTGATTGGGGAAGTTTTTTTAAAAAAGAATTAAGTGAGTTTTTACCTCTTCCATTGAGTTATGAAATTGATTTTAAAAATTATATCTCTAGTATTAGTGCTGTGATTTTAAGTGGGGGTAATGATTTAAGCTCTTGTAAATTTTCTTTTGTTAATCAAAAAAGAGACGAATATGAGAAAAACATTATAAAACATTGTATGCAAGATAATATCCCTTTGCTTGGAATTTGCAAAGGAGCACAGATGATTGCTTCTTATTTTAATTCTACCATTTGTCCTTGTAAAGATCATATTGGAAATCATGAAGTATATTTAAATAATCAAATAATCAATGTCAATTCATATCATAATTTTGCTATTAAAACATTAGGTAATGAGCTTGAGGCGTTAGCAAATGCAAAAGATGAAACAATAGAAGCTTTTAAGCATAAAAAATTTAGTATTTACGGTCTAATGTGGCATATTGAAAGAGAAAATGGTATGAGCGAAAAAAGTATTTTTAATGCGTGGTTAAAGGATATAAAATGAGAGCTATAATTTTAGCAGCAGGGTTTGGTTCAAGGTTAATGCCTTTAACAAAATATAATCCAAAATGTATGGTTGAATATAAAAATAAAAAAATCATAGACTATGAAATTCAGGCTTTAAAAGAAAATAATATTCATGAGATATGTGTAGTTGGTGGATATTTATTTGATGTTTTAAAGGATTATGTGGGTAAAAATCATAATTTGGAGTTGTTTTATAAAAATGAAAACTATGATAAAACTAATATGGTCCAGACTTTATTTTGTGCTAGAGATTTTTTACAAAGTTGTATTGAGGATGAGCAAGATTTGATTGTTTCTTATGCTGATATAGTTTATTTTAAAGATAGTATAGAAAAACTCAAACAATCAAAAGATGATTTTGCTGTTATTGTGGATAAAGCTTGGAAAGAACTATGGTTAAAAAGGTTTGAAAATCCACTTGATGATGCTGAAACTTTAAAATTACATGATGATTTTATAGTAGAGCTTGGCAAAAAAGCAAAAAGTTATGATGAAATTCAAGGGCAATATATAGGCTTATTTAAATTTTCTCATCATTTTTTAAAAGAAGTTTTAAAAACTTATGATGAGCTTGATAGAACTTTACTTTATGATGAAAAAGATTTTAAAAATATGTATATGACAAGTTTTTTACAAATTTTAATAAATAAATACAAAAATGCAAAAGCTATAAAAATCAATGGAAATTGGTGCGAGATAGATTTTATGAGCGATTTAAGAGTGGAGATT
>NZ_JAKMTQ010000027.1:0-4775 GCF_025773245.1 Campylobacter sp. CNRCH_2007_0968H
TGTTTTAAGTGTGGAAAGGGTTTAAACAAATATTTGTTTAAACACCAGCTAAAGCTAAAAGATCGCTTACTTTTTCACATTTTTTAAGATCATCACCGCTAATTTGCTTGCCAAGTGAGTTTTTAAATAATACCATGATAGATACAAAAGCTAAGCTATCCCATTCATCAATATCATCTAAAATCATATTTTCTTTTAGTGTTTCATCCATATGCATAGCTTCGCTAATAGCTTCTAATAATTCTTCTTTAGTCATTTTTTTCTCCTTTATAAATTGAAATTGTATCAGTTTTAAAGTTTTTATCAAAATTTATATAAGCACTCCCCCAGGCATATCCAGCACCAAAAGCACTTAAAATGGCACTAAAATCATTTTTTTGCATTTCACAAAGTAAAGCAGGTAAAGAGCAAGCACTTAAATTAGCGTATTTTGACATCAAAAAATTTGGTGTTTTAGAGCTATCAATACCCAAGTCATTTATAATAGAATCAACTAAAAATTGATTGGATTGATGTAATAAAAAATAATCCACTTTATCTTTACTTTTTTCACAAAAATCAAGCATTTCTTTTATGCTTTGACTCTCAAGATTAAGTGCTTGGTTAAAAATTTCAGCCCCATCCATGTAAAGATTATCTAAGCTCCTATGCTTATTGGTTTGAAATATTTCTTTATTGGAGCTTTTACTCTCATCAAGTTTAGCAAAAGCTCTATTGGGTATGATGAGTTTGTCAAAACCTTCTCCATTAGAATGAAGCTTAAAAAACGATTTTTCATTTGCACTGCTTATGAGTGTTGCACTTACTCCATCGCCAAAAATTGGAGCTAAATTTGCATTTAAAGGGTTTATGGTTTTGCTTAAAGTATCACCACAAATTAATAAAATATTTTTTGCATTTTGATTTTCTAAAAAAGAAAAAGCTATAAATAAGCCGTATAAATACCCCGAACACGCTTGATTTACATCAAAAGCTATGGTTTGAGGTTTTAAATTTAATCGTTTGTGAAGATAGTTTGCGCATGATGGCATAAAAAAATCAGGAGTTTGTGTAACAAAAATCACTATATCAAGCTTATTTTTATCAAAATCGAGCATTTTAAATAAATTTATACTTGCTTCATAGGCTAAATCTGTTGTGCTAATATTTTCATCAGCGATAAATCTTTCTTGTATGCCTGAAATTTTTTTCATTCTTTTTAGCATTTTGACATCATTTTGAAAAACATCTTCTAAGCAATCATCTATGTTTATACATTTATTAGGCACGCAAACGCTTATGCCTGCTATTTTGGCTTTATTAAAACTAGCTTTCAATTATAAGTCCTTCGTAATTTATCATTTCTTTTTGGATTAGAGCAAAATTTTCTTTTATATTTGCATTTAAACTATATAAAAATTCTAAAAATGGCATATTTCTTTCGCCCTTTTGAAAGTATAAAATACATTCTTTTGTATTAAAATGCACATGTAATAACTCTATAGCCTTATATAGCATAATTTTTTCAAGCTTTCTTCCTAAGGCTCTACAACTTATGCAAAGATCTTTTATGATTAAATTTGTTTCATCTTTATAAGCTAAAAAAATTGCTATAATGCCACTATCACTTAATTTATCACTCATGCTTATAGTCAAAATAGCATGTTTTTGCATAAATTCTTCACACTCTTTTAAGCTTAATCTTGAGTAATTTGATATAAATTGATTAGTTTTATTAAGTAGTTGTGAAATTCTTTCAAGTTCATCTGCGTGGTTGATATGAAATTTCAAACAAATCTGTAATTTTTCAAAATACTCTTTAGGGCTAAGCTTGCTAAGTTCTTGTCTTTGTAAATTTGCTTTAATATCAGCACTTCTTAACTCATCTTCTTTGCTAAAGCTTGTTTTTAAAAGTCTAGGATAGAGCTTTAAACTATAAGCACTATTTTCATCAGCTAGCAAGGTGTTAATATGAAGGTGTGATACATTTTCAATTTCGGCTATATTATCATCAATAAATAGCACACTATCAAAAGCTATATTAAAAAAATTTACAATTTCTTTAATATTTTCGTCTTTACTTTTCCAATTAGCCCTGATCATACTAAAATCATCAAGTTGTAATAAAAAGTCTTTTCTTTGTGAAAAAAGTTTTTTTACATCTTCTTCTTCATTTTTTGAAGCGATGGCAAGTAAAAAACCTTGATTTTTTAAATTTAAAAGCTCACTTTGTAAGGCTTTATGATTGCTAGATAAAGTAAGATTTTCAATGCCATCTTCGCCTAAAATTCCTTGGTATAAGGTATTATCAAGATCTATGATGATTGCTTTTAAAGTTGGTTGCAAGAAGCTAGGTAGGATTTTTAGTCCTAGAAATTGGGCTAATTTTACACAAGCTTTATTACTAAGTCTGCTTGCATTTATTTCAAAATTACTATCATCTATGATGAGATTTTCATCTAAAAAGGGCTTTAGTATTTTGCAAATACTATATTCTTTTAAGCTTGTATTACCAAGTAAAAGTGTGATGATAGGAGCGTTGCTAATGCTTGATAGTTCTTGTATTTTTTCTTTGATAAAATCATCTACATTTTTTTTATAATTGTTTAAATCTATAAATATGATGTTTAAATTTGCTTTTTGAAAATTATCATAACTTAAACTATCATCATAAGAGCTTATGTTAAATTCAGCCTTTAATTTACTAAAGGCTAAAAATGCATTTAGTATGCTTGAAATCACTTCAAAAGAGTGATTTCTAAAAACATTAATAGTAATTTTTTTATGATGATTTTCCTTGCTAAGTTTTATGAGATCATTTCTTTTTAAATTTGGTGAAAAAAGATTCATTTTAGCTCTACTAATTCTATTAATAAATTATTACTCATCATCACAAAGCAAAGTTTTGCAAAATAACTTGCTTTCATTATGTCAACAACCAACAAACCATCATTTAAAAGCAAAGATAAATCTTGCTCTATATTTTTGCTTTCATAAGCTATATGATACATTTTAGTTTTATTTTTCAAATAGCTATCTAAAACGCCTTTTTCATTTAAATTTGACAAAAGTTCAAAGCGATATTGGGGGAATAAGTTATTTTTTGGAATGATAAATTCTCCCTTTACCCCTTGTTGTTCGTCTATAAATTCAGCTTCTTTAATAAAACCTAGCTTTTCAAATATTTTTCTTTCTTTTTCTAAAGATTTACATGCTACACCTATATGGTGGATTGGTAAATTTAAATTCATTTTTCAAATACCACAGCCATAGTTATAGCATTTTTAAATTTTAAAGCTTTTTCTAAAGAATAGTCATTTGCCATAAAACATTCATATTGTTTTATTTTTAAATCTGCTTTTTTTGCCATTTCAAAAATTTCAGTTGGATGTGTAAATAAGTATATATGATCAATTGCAGGTGCGTTGATAGGTATGGTTGCAAAAATTTCACCTTCATCGCTTAATAAGTCTTTTGCTCTTTTTAAAAATTCTAAAGGCTGTTCAACATGTTCTAAAACTTCTCCAATTACTATTAAATCAGCCTTTTTGTGAAATTGAAATTGAAAAAAATCTTTACATAAAAATTCACAATTATTAATTAAATTTTTAACTTGATTTTCCACCATATTTTTTGTCAATTCGCAACTAGTAGGGGATAAATCTAAACCTAAATAATAATCAAATTTCAAACTTTTAACAGCTTTAGTAAAAAATTCTCCATGTCCTGGGCCTATTTCAAAATAATTATCATGTTTGCTTTTTGATTGAAGATAATTTTCAAAATACTTTCTAACTTTTATATGAGCAATCCAAATATAAGATGAAAGCGCAAGCCCTATCATGTATTTTTTCATATAAGTTTCATTAAAATAGACTTTATCTTTTACTTCTTCAAAACTTTTATATCTATATGAGTTATTTTCTATGAAATATTTTGTTTCTTCTAAAGTGTCATTAAGTATAGTTAAATAGCATTCGCACTGCTCTTGTAAAGAAATATTGTTTTGAAGATAATATGAAATGAGATTTTCAAATTCTATTTCATCTTCATTTGTTAGACTGATTTTATTTAAATATTTTGCGTGAATTGGATTTTTTATAGCTATTAACTCAAATAAGTTTTTAATATTTTTCATTTTTTACCTTTGATTTGATAGCTTGCAAAAGTTCATTTTGTGATTTTAGCTGACTTAATTCATCTTTGCTAAATTTGATTTCAAATTCTTCTTCTAAGCTCATGATTATATCAATATGATTTAAAGAAGTCCAATTTTTGCAATTTTGCATGCTTAAATTTGAATTTTCATCAACTTTTACTTCTAGTATATTTTCTAAAATTTCATAAAATTTATTTTCCATGATTAATCCTGTAATATAAAAATATTTTTATCTTCATCAAGAGCATTTTTTATCGCTTCTTTGTATTCTTTTGTATGAAATAAACATATAGTTGCACCACCAAAATTTTCGTATATAAAATTTTTTGTTTTTTTAGTAATATAGTTTATATTATCGACATTTGGTAAAGATTTTTTATCTAAATGTCTAACATAAAATTTTATTTTTTTATCATGCATTCTGTTTTGTTCGTCTATTATTTTTCCGTGAAAATCTTTAAAATATCTGTAATCTACTCGGTATTCTTCTTCGATATAATGAGTTAGAGTGTGTCCTGTAGTGCTTCCAAAAAGTATATATTTTCCATTTTCTTGTGTTAAAATATCATACACACAATTTTCTCCAAAACAACTTGTAGTGTCCTTTAAAAACAATTCTTCTTTAGCTCCTTTTATA
>NZ_JAKMTQ010000028.1:0-4261 GCF_025773245.1 Campylobacter sp. CNRCH_2007_0968H
CTTAAAGTTGAAGTATTTTTCTAAACAAAACCGCAGGGGCAGAGAAGCCCCTTGCCTTGATTGTCTTACTTTGGATATGCAAATGAGTGAAATAGTTAAATATCACAACGACTTTAATAAAATTAAACTACCTAGCTTTACAGAACAAGAGCAAAATTTGCTTTGCGGAATTCTTACAAAAATCAAAGAAAATAAAACAGGCGAAAGCGTAAAATTTACATCAAAAGAGCTTTTGAGTTTTAGCACAGAAAATCTTACAAATAAAGCATTAGTAGGAATGGTTACAACATTAAGAGAGAAATTTTTCAAAGCAGATTTTACAATTTTAATTGAAGACAAAGAAAGAGACTTAATAGGAAAAGAAATTATAAATCTTTTTCAAAGTTTTAAACTATGGTATCCAAAAGATGATTATGAGTATGCTAATTTAAAAGGCGTTGAAATGTCGGTAAATCCACGATTTGAATACCTTGTTAATCAACTCACAGTTAATTTTACATCTTTTGAATTAGCAGAATTTATCGCATTAAGCGGTAAATATACAAAAACTCTTTATAGACTTTTAAAACAATATAGAACAACGGGAACAGCTTATTTTGAGTGGGAAGAGTTTAAAAGAATTATGGATATACCTGAAAATTACGAAATGCACAACATTGATAAATGGGTTTTAAAACCTGCTATAAAAGAACTAAGCAAGGAACGCACCTTATTTGATCAGGTGCGTATCCCTTTTAAAAATTTAGCTTTTGAGAAAAAGAAAATCAAAGCTAGGGGGCGGGGCGGTAAGGTTGTCGGTATTGAATTTACTTTTAAACCCGAAAACATTGCAATACAAAAAATTGAAAATGAAGCGATAGAAAATGCAAGCGATGAAGAAAAAATCTTAATCGCTTGTAAGAACCTTTGTCAATCAAAAATTAGATTTAAACATGAAAATAAAATTTATCAAAGTAATTCATTTGATTTTTATAACTTTATTTTTAATGCAATGGAACTAAAAGAAGATAGATTTGGGAATTTAATTTCTCACGATATTAAAATTTTTAAATGCAAAGATAAAGAAGACTTTTATAAAATTATTAAAAAAATTATTAAAAATATTCTTTAGCAAAAGAAATACTTGACAAATAATGTAAAATTTAGTATTTTTAAAATAAATTATATAAATATTAGGACTAATATTTATATAATTTATTTTAATTAATTGCTATGATTTTTTTAGTGTATAATTATCTCATCGGTTTGCAAGAAAAAATTTTCTTGCAATATTTAATCTTTTAAATCACATAAGCAATGGCAAAGATTAGATCCATTAACCTATAGAGGACTAAAAAGTAATCCATTACTTCTCCTTTATATTTATTTTTTCAATCTATATTGCGAGTATAGATTGAATACTTATTTTCTAATAATAAGCAAATAGTATTATACCAATTTTTTTAAAAAAAATCAATTTAAGCGGAATGTAAATAATTTTTTGGTATTTTATTGAGTTATATCTATAAATATAGATATAACTCAAGAAAAACTTTGTTTGATAGCATTTTATAAAAAATTCATAATAATATCTAGTAAGTATGGGAATATGTAATTTTTTAAAATTGTAATAATTATTTTTTTATTATGATTTTGCCAATTACTTACAAGAATGATTTTATTTAGCGATTAACCACATCTATGAGAATGAGAAAAAAGAACAAACACCCACACTACAATGGCAAGATGTAAAAGATAAAGCAATTTATGAAGAATGGATAGGTTGTAATCCGCTTTAAATGAATTGTGGCATTCAAAGCGGAAATCCACTAAAGGCTTAACTAAGAAACAACATAGTAAGCAAGAAATTATATTAAAAAAGGAATAAAAATGAAAAATTTTAAAAAAGTTATTTTAGGTGTGGGGTTAGTTTTAGCTTTAGCAGGTTGTGGTGGAAGCAGTTTGCAAGAATTAAGTCAAGAAGAATTCAAAGAAATGGGTGGCAAGGTTACTTTAGATTATGTTAAAAATTTTAATAAGCTAAAAGAGGTTTATAGTGCTAAAAATATAAAAGAGATTTTTGATGAGGATTATGGAAAAATAGTTGAGAGTAAAAGACTTTGGCGTAAATATGATTTTGTTGTTTTAGGAAAAACAATGGACGATAAAATTTTACCGATAGGCATTAAATGCGACAATTATGATGAAAATATTCCATTAGGTAAAAAGCTTAGTGAAAAATCTTGCACTTCTTATAGTTTATATGTAGATTATGAAACACATAAAAAAAATTTTAAAAAATAGTTTTTAAAATTAATTTAATCAGAAAAAAATACAAAGAAAATTGAAATTTTTTTCATCAAAAAATGATTTTAAAAGTTCGTAATTTTTGATTAAATTTTTCCAAATTTTTTTAAAAAACTTTTCACTAAAATTTTTTTTCACATCAAAATTTTTTGAACAATATTTCTTGAAAAAAATTTTAGTGATTCCAAGAAAAAAAATTTCTAATTTTTCATTTTTTTTCATTTGTGAAAAAAAATCAGTCTTTAAAGTGCCATTTTATCGCACTTTTGACTTAAATTACGCCGGTAAAGGCGGTTATCCTGCATTATTTCCGGAATTCAACTTTTTTTATTATCTTTTTTATTTAAACTTTTCTAATTTTTTTTGAACATTTCTTTTTAATTTTTCTGTTACATTTTTAATTTTATTTTTGCTTTTTTTGTTTTAGATATAATCAAAAAAAAATAAAAAAGGAAATTAAAAAAATGTATGATTATTCTAAATACGAAAACGCAACTCCAAAGCAATTAGTTTATGCACTTTCTTTAGCAGAAAAAAGAGCAGAAAAATTAAATTTACAATTGAAAGAAAACGAAGAGCTTTTTAAATTTTTGCAAAAGAAATTAAAAAATTCTTTTAGCACAAAAAAAGTAAAAAAAAGAGAGAGAAAAATACCTGAGTTAGATGAAGCAATTGAAGATTACAAAAATGGAAATGTAGAAACTTATAAAAATTTTAAAGAGTATAAAAAGGCTATGGATGTCTTATAAAATTACATTGTCTAAAAAATATAAACAAAACTATAAAAAAGCAAACTCAAAAGATAGAATTTTAATCGATAAAATTGTAGAAAAATTAGCTAATGATGAAATTTTAGAACCAAAATATAAAGATCACGCACTAAAAGGAAATTATATTGGCTTTAGAGAATGCCACATAAAACCTGACTTATTATTAATTTATCGCAAAAACAACGACATTTTAGAATTATATCTAGCTAGTTTAGGAAACCACAATAACACTTTTTAGCAGAATACGATCATATTCTTTAAAAAATAGCCCTAAAATCGATTTTTTTATCTAAAACGATATTTCTATTAAGTTTTTAATTTAAATCGATTTTTACCCCATTTATGAAAGAATAAACACTATTTTTTGTCATCTCTAACAAAATGCACCTGTTAAGGTGCTATATTTTGTGTAAATGGGGTGCGGGGTCGTGAAGCTTTCCTAGAGAAAGCGAACGAACAAGACCCCGCCCTAGTTAGACTAGTTCTTTTAAGTTAATTAAAATTTCAATAACAAGATAAATAATTTTTACTATCTGTTCTATTATTTTTAGTTTAAAACTCATTATTTCCTTTCAAAAAATTAATTAGTTTTTTTAAAAAACCAAAGTATCTAAATATGACTATCTAGGTTTGTCTAGATTTATAAAATTTTTTTCTTTTTCTTTTTGCTTCTTTTTCTTTTTCTTTTTTTAGACATATTTTCTCTCGCGCGCGTTTTTTATATATTTTTATATATTTTTATATATTTTTAGGGGGCTTTCAAACGCCTATGTGATAGGAGCTAGCGAAATATTAAAAGTAGAAATTAGGAGTATTAAAAGTAGAAATTAGGAGTATTAAAAGTAGAAATTAGGAGTATTAAAAGTAGAAATTAGGAAACACGCCGGTAAAGATTTTTTTTATCGGCTTAATTAAAACGGGGAAATTAAACTATTAAAAGTAGAAATTAAGAAAGCACATCAAAACACCATATAACGATAGTTAGCAAAATATTAAGGCAACAAATTGGGAGTATTAAGGCAGCAGATTGTAGGTTTATCTACTCTTAATAAGAGTAGTATTATTTATAAATCTACTTAAAATATGCTATAATAAAAAATCCGCCTTGAGTTTCACTCTTGGCGGAAATTTATCAATCAAGGCTAACTATGAAACGACATAGTAAGCGTTTTGTGAGATTATACATCAATTTCAAACTTTTTAAG
>NZ_JAKMTQ010000029.1:0-3029 GCF_025773245.1 Campylobacter sp. CNRCH_2007_0968H
TTGCTATAATACAAAGAGAGAGTTTTTTCATGATTTTACCTTAATTTATAATAACACTTGATTTAGATTAATTGTAATTTAAGAATTGATCAATAGTAAATTTCAATAATATCTACAACTATAAATACTAGGATAACCTAGTATTTATATTTTATATATCACTTACTACACAAGGATTCATAGTTTTAAATCCATCATTAACTATGCAAGTTACTGCTCTTTTTCTCGTGACAGCCTTATCTACATCTTTTTCTTTTCTAATTTTTTTTATCACAAGTCCACCATCTGATTTCAAATTATCGCTAGTTGATAAATAAATATTATTTTCTATAAAAGGTAAATCTTTTTTAGATTTTTCTTTTTTCACTGGAGTGCTTGGTTGAAGTTCTGTCCACGGAATTTCTTTTTTCGCGTGTTGCAATGCAAGCTGTGCTAATTTTGGCGTATATATATCTTGCTTAACATCTCCTATTATTTCAAAACCTCCTTTTGAGATAGTATATTCTATTTTATTTTTTATAGGGCTAATATCCAATTGAGAAACAATATCTTTTTGTTGCTGATTTAATCTGCTAATATTTTCTGCCAAAATATTGATTTTTTTGAAATCAATATTTTCACTACTAGCTAAAGCATTATATTCTCTTTCATTTTCTTGAATTTTTGTTTTTATTTCTTGTAGTTGATTTGTTAGTATTATAGATTTATCAAGAAAATCTTTCAAATCTTTCTTTAATAAAGCGAATATAAAATCTTTTTTAGAAATCACATTAGCAGTATTATCTAACAATTTTTCAAAAGTTTCATTTTGATAAATTTTTTCTTTATTAGCACCCTTTAAACCATTTTCTTGATAAGCATCTATAAATTCCAAACTCTGAACTATCTTCAAAGCTTCTTCTTTATTGTTTTCATTATCTTTTAAAAAATACTTAGACACAAAATCAATTTTCTCATCTTCACTCATCTGTTTATAATCTTTTTCTTTAAGCATATCATCTAGCGAGCTAATATAAAATCTATAATATTGACTTGCAATATCATTAATAGCATAATTTTCAATACTACTTTGAAAAGAATCATCTTTGAAAAGCATAGCTTCTTTGTTTAAAATAGCATTTAAATCTAATTCTAAAGCTTCTTTAAGTTCATCTTTTTTCTCATTTAAAGCAAAAGTAAGATAATTATGATTGTCTTTTAAAAATTGCTTACTAGAGTATTCTAACAATTTTTGTTTATATTCTTTATAAGCTTGCGTTTGATCGCTGTATTCTTTTATATCAATAGAAGATTTTTTATCAGGAGAGTGTTTTCCATTTAAAATATCTTCAGGCATCCACACATGGATATTATGATGGCTTTTATCATCTTTATCTTTTCCTCCGATATCAAAATAACCAACTATAGTCTTTTCTTCATTTTTAGGTGCAATTGATTGAATTTGTGATTTTGAATTAAAAAAAGCATATATATCATAAAAATAACTAGGATTATAAAAACTCACAAAACCAGTTGCTATTGTTGCTCCATTTTTATTATGCCCCGTTCCTTCAGAAATAATATTTTGTATATCATTTAAAATTATGTCGTTGAAATAATTTGAACCAGAATGCGATATAAAACCTGACGCATAGCTAAGTTCAGCTTTGTCTTTGGATATACTTTGAATTGTTTTTATATTATTTAAAGTTATACCAGTAAAATAATTCCCTCCACTAGCACTTGCAGCAAATCCACTAGCAAAAGAATCATCCTGCTCAAAATCATGAGAGCTTTTTAAATAATGATCATATGTTCCTTTGTTATAAGATTGAATCAATCCTATATCATTTAAAGAAATATCTGTAAAGCTATTATAAGTTGGAGTGTTATTTTCTTTATATACATTTATAATCTCTCCGACAAATCCTCCTGATTTAGCACTTGCTTTATCCGTTACTGCACCTATATAACCAATATGATTTAAAAAAATATTATTAAAATCATATCTAGAATTTTGACTCAATAGAGAGGAATAAACAGCTCCACTAAATCCGCCTACTCTTGAAGTTTGTATTCCTTCTGCCTGAATACCGTTTATATTTAAAATTGTAATATTTTTAAATTTACTACTTTGTATTGATGGTAATTCATATTTTTTGCCCTTTTTTATCATAGGTAGAGAATCAATATTAGCTACATCAACAATATCCCCAACAAAACCTCCAACATAAGCATAATCTTTACCATTGCCTATAATTTCATTGATATTTTTTAAAACAATGTCTTCAACTTTAGCATCTTGCTCTATAAGTCCGACAACACCACCTGTATAAAGAATAGAATTTGTCGTATTTGCTTTAACATTACCATTCATATAATCTACATTGAAATTCTTTATATTAGCCCCATTACTTAAATTTCCAAAAATACCAACATAATTTTTATTGTTAGCCTCTATATTAATATTTTTTAAGGTAAATCCTTGGCCATCAAATGTTTTAGTAAAAGGATTTTTATTATCACCAATCATCATAGAAGTACAACCAAGACCATCTATACAATAATTAGCATAGTTTTGCCAATCTTTTCCTTCTTCGCCTTTGCCTTGATTGCCTTTAAAATTTATATTATTAGTAAGTCTATATTCGATATTTTTGCTAAAATCACTTTTATTTTCATTCCATCCTTTAGCAAAATGCCACCAATCCACATCAGAACTTATACCTATAAATTTATTATTTAAAAATTTTTCATTATTATGCTTTACTTCTATTTTGTTTCCAGTTTCATTTAAAACATTATCATAATCTTGTTGTTCATAATTAAAATCCTTAAACGAAGATGGATTGTAATAATATCCCGTAGCACCTAAATATAAAGAACCTTCATCTTTAGCAGTTATATGCAACTTATCTATATTATTTAAGGTAGCAATATCAGCATGAGTTTCATTCCCAACTAAATATATATTTGTTTTTTTATCTTTATCTAAAGCTGCAATTTGATTAAAAGTTTTACTTTTAATATCAAAAGTTCCATATAATAAA
>NZ_JAKMTQ010000003.1:0-160692 GCF_025773245.1 Campylobacter sp. CNRCH_2007_0968H
TAAACCCATTAAGGGTTTAGTTTGAGTGATATAAGATTTTAAGTGTTAAGATGATAGCTTATAATCAAATTATCTGAAAAATCATACCCATTACAATCATAACTTCAACAAATATTTCAAAAAAATATACAAAAAATAAATATAATTAATATCATTATAAATAAAATTATCCATAAAATATCCACTATTTAGAAAATGAATATCAATACTTTATATTATTTTATATATTTTTATTAAAATTAGAAAAAATTGGAAAATTTTATGAAACTTTTATAAAAAATTGTTATATAATACCTATTAAGTTCATAAACGAAACTTAAATAAAACCCACAAGGAGTACATCATGGGAACAAGAAAAGAACACGACTTTATTGGTGAGTTAGAAATTTCTGATGAAGTTTATTATGGAGTGCAAACTTTTAGAGCACTAGAAAACTTCAATATGAGTGGTAGAAGACTGCAAGATTATCCTTATTTTGTAAAAGCTTTTGCTCAAGTTAAAAAAGCAGCTGCTCTAGCTAACAAAGAAGTTGGAGTTCTTGATGCAGATAAAGCTGATGCTATTGCTAAAGCTTGCGATAGATTGATTGCTGGTGAATTTTTAGATCAATTTGTTGTGGATATGATCCAAGGTGGTGCTGGTACTAGCACAAATATGAACACTAACGAAGTTATCACAAATATTGCTCTTGAAAGTATGGGTCATAAAAAAGGAGAATATCAATACCTTCACCCAAATGATCATACAAATTTAGGTCAATCTACAAACGATACCTATCCAAGCTCAATCAAAGTAGCAACCTATGCAAAACTTAGTGATCTTTTAAAAGCTATGGAAGGCTTAAAAGCTGAATTAGAAGCTAAAGCTAAAGAATACAAAGATATCATCAAAATGGGTAGAACAGAACTTGAAGATGCGGTTCCTACAACCTTAGGAAACACTTTCAATGCTTTTGCTAGCTATATTAAAAGTGATATTGAAAAGATCACAGCAGCTCGTGAGTCAATGAGCTATTTAAATTTAGGTGCTACAGCTATTGGAACAGGAATTAACTGCCACCCTGATTATAAATTTGTGGTTGAGAAAAAATTAAAAGAAATCACTGGTGTTGATTTTAAACCTGCTGAAGATTTCATTGCAGCTACTCAAGATACAGCTGATTTTGTACATGTAAGTGGTGCATTAAAAACTGCAGCTGTAAGATTATCTAAAATCGCAAATGATTTAAGGTTGATGAATTCAGGTCCAAGATGCGGTCTAGCTGAAATTAGTTTGCCTGCTATGCAACCGGGTAGTTCTATTATGCCAGGTAAAGTAAACCCTGTAATTTGTGAAGCAGTTGGCGAAGCTTGCTATGAAGTTATAGGTAATGATGTTACTATTATGCTTTGCTCTGAAAGAGGTGAATTTGAACTTAATGCTTTTGAGCCAGGCATTGCTTATGGGTTATTTAACTCGATCGTATTGCTTGAAAATGCAATGAAAACTTTAGCTGAAAAAGCTATTAAAGGATTAAAAGCAAATCCTGAAAACTGCAAAAAACTTGTATTAAATTCAATCGGAATCGTGACTGCATTTAATCCTGTTTTAGGTTATGAAAAATCTGCAAGTATTGCAAAAGAAGCTCTAGAAACTGGAAAAGCAGTAGGTGATATTTGTCTTGAAAGAGGCTATTTACCAAAAGAAAAAATTGATGAGATTTTAACACCAGAAAATATGTTAAATCCTCATATGACAGAAAAAAGAAAAGCTTAATAACTTAGGAGTTTAATCATGGATATTATGATTATTTTACAACTTGTTGTCTTCCTTGGGGCAATATTCATAGGTATCCGCCTTGGAGGCATAGCAATAGGCTATGCCGGAGGTTTGGGTGTTGTTATTTTAGGTCTTGTTTTAGGCATGAAGCCAGGTAATATTCCTTGGGATGTTATTTTAATCATCGCTGCTGCTATTGCTGCGATTTCTGCAATGCAACAAGCAGGTGGCTTAGACTACATGGTAAAAGTTACTGAAAGAATTTTGCGTAAACACCCAAAATTCATTAATTATCTTGCACCAGCTTGCGGTTGGTTACTTACTATTTTAGCAGGTACTGGTAATGCAGTATTTTCATTAATGCCTGTTGTTATTGATGTTGCAAAATCTCAAAATATTAAGCCATCAGCTCCACTTTCATTAATGGTTGTTGCTTCACAAATTGGTATTACAGCTTCTCCAGTTAGTGCTGCTGTTGTTTATATGACTGGTGTATTAGAGCCACTTGGCTGGAACTATCCTGCATTAATTGGAATTTGGATTGTAACTACTTTTGCTGCTTGTATGATTACAGCTTTTATTGTAAGTTTAATTACTCCAATGGATCTTAGCAAAGACCCTGTATATCAAGAACGCTTAAAAGCTGGTCTTGTAAAAAGTGCTTCAGATGTTTTACATAGTGAAGATAAACCGGGTGCAAAACTTTCAGTTGCTATATTTTTATTTACGGTATTAGCAGTTGTTCTTTATGCTACTGCAATTTCTAATAATATTAAATGGATCGATCCTGTAGTTATCCCAAGAGATGCTGCAATTATGAGCTTTTTATTAACTGCTGCAACTTTAATTACATTCTTATGTAAAGTTGAACCTGCAAAAATTTTAGATACAAGTGTATTTAAATCAGGTATGACAGCTTGTGTATGTGTATTTGGTGTTGCTTGGCTTGGAAATACTTTCGTTGCAGGCCATGAAGCAGGTATTAAAGAAGTAGCGGGTGAATGGGTTAAACAAACTCCTGCTATGCTTGCAGTTGCTTTCTTCTTTGCTAGTATGCTTTTATACTCTCAAGCAGCTACTGCAAAAGCTATTGTTCCAGTTATCGTTGCTGCATTAGGAATTTCAGCTACAAATCCTGCAGATTCTTATATGCTAGTTGCTTGTTTTGCTGCTGTTTCAGCACTTTTTGTACTTCCAACCTATCCTACTTTATTAGGTGCAGTTCAAATGGATGATACAGGTACAACAAGAATTGGAAAATTTATATTTAATCACGCATTCTTTATCCCGGGTGTATTGGCTATTGCTATTGCTGTTTCATTAGGATTTTTAGCAGTAGGAATGCTTTAATGCTCTTACTTTCCGCTTTTAGCGGAAAGTTTTCTTCTTTTACTTATTAACTAATTTTAAGTAGAATGTTTTTTTAATTTTTAAAGAAATAAAATGGCAAAATTATCTTTAGATAGAAATAATATAAGAATCTTATTTATAGGTTATATACTTATAGCTCTTTTTGGCACTTTCATCCTTATGCTACCCATTATGCACACTAAACCAATATCTTTTTTAGATGCATTTTTTACTAGTGCTTCAGCTGTAAGTATGACAGGACTCATTGTGCTAAATACTTCATTAGATTTTAGTTTTTATGGACAGCTTGTTATTTTACTACTTATCCAAATAGGTGGTTTAGGTTATATGAGTATAGCCATGGCTTTATATATTTTAGTACGGAAAAAGATGAGTTTTGGGGAAAAAAATCTTTTAAGAGAATCCTTAATTTATCCTGGTGCTGATGGGCTTGTAGGATTTTTGAAAAAGGTTTTATTTTTTGTATTTGCTATTGAAATTGTTGGTGCTGTTTTATTATTTTTAAGATTTAAATTAGATATGAATTTAACTGATGCTCTATGGGCTAGTATTTTTCACTCCATTTCTGCTTTTAATAATGCAGGTTTTAGCATATTTGAAAGTGGCTTAATGCCTTATAGGGATGATTTTTGGATTAACTTTATCATTACCTCTTTGATTATTATTGGCGGTTTGGGCTATTTTGTATTGCTAGAATTATACTTTTTTTCAAAAAAACGCTTTGCTAGTCTAAGTCTGCATACAAAGCTTGTTTTAATTTCCACTATTATACTAATCATTTTTGCAAGTTTGATTGTGTTTTTATTTGAATATCATAACCCAAAAAGCATAGGAGAATTTTCTCTTTTTGATAAAATTATGAGTGCATATTTTACAGCGGTAAATTACCGAACTGCAGGATTTAACACTCTTGATCTTAGCACCTTTAAGGATGCAAGCTTATTTTTTGGATCTTTGTTTATGATTGTAGGTGGTGCACCAGGTGGAACTGCAGGGGGCATTAAAGTAACCACTATTGCGGTACTATTAATTTATGCATATTGGAGTATTAAAGATAGTAATACAAGAATTTTTAACTTTGAAATTCCAAGCGAAACTATTAATAAAGCTTTCATTATAGCAGTAAGTTCAATTGTTTATATTATTACCTGCGTGTTGCTTTTATCTTTGATTGAAGATGATAAAAGTTTTTTACCTTTGCTTTTTGAAACAAGTTCAGCATTTGCCACAGTAGGTGTTTCAGTTGGCGATGGTGGGACCTTATCACTTAGTGCGCTTTTTAGCTCCGAAAGCAAACTTATTGTTATTTTACTAATGCTTAGCGGTAGAGTGGGCGTGCTTGCGTTTTTATTTAGTATATTTTTTAAAGAAAAAGAAAAATATTTAAATTACCCAAAAGGAAAAATCATACTATGAAAAAAGAAACTTATGGTATTATAGGACTTGGAAGATTTGGCTCTGTTTTAGCAAAAGAACTTATTGACCAAGGCAAAAGAGTTATTGTTTCAGATATTGATGAAGAAGCTGTTAAAGAGTTGCAAGATCATGCGGATTTTGCTTATATCTTAGATTCTACTCACACTATAGCTTTGAAAGAAGCGGGCTATTCAAATGCTGATGTTGTCATACTTAGTATAGGTGAAAATCTAGAATCAAGCATACTTACCTTCATGGCCTTAAAAGAAATAGGGGTAAAAAATATCATAGCTAAAGCAAATTCTTCTACACATGGACAAATTCTTTCAAAACTTGGGGTTAATAAAGTCATCTATCCTGAAAAAGAATCTGCAAAGCGTTTAGCTAAAATTCTTATCACTAATCCAAATTTTGAAATCATAGATCTTTCAGCCAACACCATAAAGGTAGCAAAACTTTTAATCGATGAGAATTTAGCGGGGAAAACCTTGCAATCCATTGGACAAAATTTAAAAGTCATTGCACACAAACAACATGATACTTGGAGCATTATGCCAAATCTAGAAAATACCGCTTATTTAAACGATATATTAATGCTACTTGGCACTCAAGAAGAACTTAATCAATATGATTATTGAAGATTTTAAATGCTACTTTTACTTTGCACTATCAATATGATAAATCTAGAAAAGAAACTCTAGTGCACGACTACACAGACCCAATCCATATCCTGGGTCACTAAATTTTTAATGTCCTTGTAAAATAAGGGCATTAAAACCATACAATAAATTAAATATAATCAAAAAACTATACTTATAAGCATTCTTGAAAGCTAATTTAGAAAATATAAAAAATAAATATAACATTAAAAAGATATTTTAAGTGGTGTCAAGGGGGAGACTTGAACTCCCGACCTCCGGCTTATGAGACCAGCGCTCTAGCCAGCTGAGCTACCCTGACATAAAAAGAAGTTAAAATTATACTTTATTTTGCTTAACATTTTATAAAATACTTATTTTATAAATTTTATATATTTTTTAACTTTTTTGTGCTAAAAATATGAAATTATATTTAAAAAGGATTTTAATGCAAATTAGCTCAAGTTATGGCGGTGCCTTTTATACGCAAAATCCTTATCAAAACAAAGACAAAGAACAAACAAAAGAAAATATTTCTGAAAAAGAAAACCCACAGCAAACAAAAGAAAATAAAAACGATCAAGAAAAAGATGAAAAAACTCAAAAAGTTAATGGTAAAGACTTAAGTAGTGAAGAAGTAAAACAGGTACGAGAGCTTGAAAAAATCGACAGAGAAGTAAGGGCTCATGAAGCAGCCCACCAAGCAGCAGGTGGAGCCTTAGCAGGAGCTGCAAGTTTTGGCTATACAAGAGGTCCTGATAATAAAATGTATGCAGTTGAAGGAGAAGTGCCTATAAGAATGCAAAAAGGCAATACTCCTGAAGAAACTATAGCCAATGCTATGCAAGTAATTGCTGCAGCTATGGCACCAGCTGATCCTAGCCCCCAAGATTATAAAGTAGCAGCTAATGCTATGCAAATGCAAAATGATGCGCGCACCGAGCAAGCTAAAATAAAAGCAGAAGAATCAAAGACTCAAAATGATAAAAATAAAGACGAAGACGATAAAAAAGCAAATCCAAATTCTAAAGCCATAAAATCATACACACAAAATTCATCACAAGATTACATAGGAAGTCAGTATAATAAAAGTGCATAGTGGCAGAGAGGAAGGGATTCGAACCCTCGGTGAGTTACCCCACACACGCGTTCCAGGCGTGCTCCTTCGACCACTCGGACACCTCTCTAAAAATGAAAATTATAACTTATTTTTTTAAATTTATACTAAAAAAGGGATTTTATGAAGCTTTTTTACTCTTGTTTTTATCTTTTTATTTTACTTTTTTTAAGTGCTTGTTCAAATCATGCTAATGTTAATTTATCTTATGAAAAAGCCTTTATAAACAAACAATGTGATGAAAATACTTTAACTTTAAAAAATGCAGACAAAGACACTATATACACAGGGTTAAATTTAGCCTCTTTAGCAAGAGTTTGTAAAGATTATGAAAAAAGTAATGCTTTTTTTGATAAAGCAGAAGAGGCTTACAAATATGATGTAGATTTACAAAACGGGCTTCAGAAAGCCACAAGAAATTTTAGCGAAATTTTACTTAATGACACCATCAATGATTATCAAGGTTATTTTTACGAAAGGATTATGCTAAATACCTACAAAGGTTTAAATTATATGAGCTTGGGAGATTTTAAAAATGCAAGAGTAGAGTTTAACAGAGCTTTATACAGACAAGATAGAATGAAAGAATATTTTTATGATTACATACAAAAAGCTCAAGAAGAATACCAAAAAGAACTTCAAAAAGATAAAAAAACATATGCGAGTTTTCAGCAAAATTTAAGCCCTATCTATAAACAATATAACAATCTTCTTAGCACATTTAACGCAAATAAAAATTATACTAATATCTATGCTAGCTATCTTAGTGCTTTATTTTTCTTTTTTGATAAAGATTATATTAAAGCTTATGAGCTTTTAAAAGAAGTAGCATTAAGCGATGTAAAAAACAAACAACTTCAAAAACAATTTCAAGTATTTGAAAAATTCACTCATTTAAAAACAACCTTCCCTCAACAAAAATATATTTTTATCATTTATGAAGATGGTTTTAGTGCTACAAAAGAAGAATTTGATCTTACCCTACCATTTGTTTTTAATGATAATCTTGCAAATATTAGTGTAGCTTTTGCTTATTTAAAATCAAGAAATGCTTCTTATAAATTCTTGCAAAGTCAAGATGAAAAAACACAAAATTTAATTTATTTTGATGATATTATAGCAAGTGAATTTAAAACTCTTTTACCCTCTATGGTGATGAAAACCCTAGCCTCAAGCGCTCTTAAAACTTCAATTAATTTAGCCATAGCTAATAATGATTCTAGTGGCTTTTTATCATTTATTAGCACTGTTAGCACTGCTTTAATCAATAAAGCAGATCTTAGAATGTGGCAAGCTTTACCAAAAAGTGCTAGTATTTTAATGCTAAAAAATGAAGGTTTAGTTAAAATTTATAATGATAAAGAAAAAATAATCTTTGAAGATGAGCTGGAAAAAGATAAAAATTATATTGTGCTTATAAGATCTTTTGTGCCAAATTCAAATATTATTTACAAAATTAAAGAAAAATAAGGAGATAAAATGAAAAAAAGTTTATTTTTTATGGTTTTTGCGCTTTTGATTTTCAGCGCTTGTTCTTCACAACCAAAATATACTGATGGTAAAGCTTCGCAAAAAGTTCAAGGAAACGCACTTACTTTAGGACTTGATAGAGAAGATTTTGAAAAAACTGCTGAAGATATGATACAAAGCTTGCTTAGTGATCCTGCTTTTGCAAATTTAAATAGCTCTAATAGAAAAGTTATTGCCATAGGAAAAATCATCAATGACACCCCGCAAAGAATAGACACAGATAAACTCACTTCAAAAATTACTATAGCATTAAGAAAATCTGGTAAATTTATATTAACAACCGCTGTAGCAGCAGGTGGAGCAAAAGATAGTTTATCTCATGATGTAAGAGATTTAAGAGACAATGAAGAATTTAATCAAAATTCCATAGCTAAAAAAGGCACACTTTTGGCCCCAAATTTCTCACTTTCTGGTAAAATCAGACAAGATACCGTTAAACTTTATAATGGCAAAATCCAAACTGAATATTTTTTCCATTTAATTCTTACAGATTTAACTAGCGGTTTAGCTTTTTGGGAAGATGAAAAAACTATTGATAAAACAGGTAAAAGCAAGAGTGTAACATGGTAAAAAAACTACTAATTCTTTTTTTCGCTCTTGTTTATTTTTGTCAAGCACAAAGCGCTTTAAACAAAGAAAGTTATGGTGAGGGTTTTGGAAATACAAGAAGTGAAGCAATAAAAAATGCTATCAATGAAGCTCTTGGGAAAATGGAGGGTTTAAAACAAGTTAAGCTTAAAAAATTCGAATTTAGCTTTAATGGAAATTTCAATATAGGTTATGATGAAGAAATAGACTTAGTTAGCAATGGAGTTTTTAATAGCTATGATATTAAATCTTTAACTCAAGCAAATCAAAATGAATTCCATGCAAAAGTTGTGATTTACAAAAAACTTTATAGTGAAAAAAATCTTGAAGATAAAAGTTCGCTAATTATCATCAATAAAGTTAAAGATGAACTTTCGGCTAAATTTGAACAAGAGCTTTTAAGCGTTTTGCTCCAAAGTAAAAAATTTAGAATTTTAGATAGAGCAAATCTTGATCTTTATAATCAAGAAAAATCTTTACTTATAAAAAATGCAAGCGATGATGAACTTGTTAAGCTTTATAATGTTTTAGGGGCTGATTTTTTACTTATTTTAAACCCTAAAATAACACAAACACAAAATGAAATTAACACTCAAACTTATAATATTAACATTGATTATCGTTTGATAGAATTTGCTACAACTCAAATCAAAGCTTCCAATACCTTAGAATTTAAAATGAGTTCTACAAGCAAATCAAGCAAACAAAAAGCCCTTAGAGGTATAGCTACAAAAATTACCGAAGATATTTTTAAACATTCTAAAGACAATGACAAAGAAGAAGAAATAGAACATGGTTTAGACGCAAACTATCAAATCAACAATGAAGGTGGAGTTAATTTAGGTTTTTAAAATGCAAAAAGCATGGGATATTAATGCAAAATTTTGGGATGTACAAATGGGAGATGATTCTAATGAATTTCATAAAAAAGT
The DNA here is from genome assembly GCF_025773245.1 of Campylobacter sp. CNRCH_2007_0968H. NCBI lineage: Bacteria > Pseudomonadati > Campylobacterota > Epsilonproteobacteria > Campylobacterales > Campylobacteraceae > Campylobacter > Campylobacter sp. CNRCH_2007_0968H. The sequence continues at coordinate 9,352 of NZ_JAKMTQ010000003.1, forward strand.
TGTGCGTCCTAAAGTTGAAGAATTGCTAAACATACAAGATGATGATTATATTCTAGATATTGCTTGTGGAAATGGAAATTTTTCCGCTTATATGTGCAAAAAATACAACATAAATGTTTATGCTTTTGATTATAGTGATCAAATGATAAAATTAGCAAAACAAAGATGGAAAAATTTTCTACATAAAATTCATTTTCAAACCATAGACGCTAACGATGAATTGACTTTGCAAAATTTAACTAAAAAACACACCTTTAGCAAAGCTGTTTCAAATATGGCTATCATGGATATGGAAAATATCCAGCCCTTATTTAAAAGTCTTTATTTTCTACTAAAAGAAAATGGAATTTTTGTTTTTGCTACTCAACATCCTTGTTTTGTAACATTAACTAAAAAATATCTTAGTCCGCATAATTATCTTGGGTATGCATTTGAAAAACAACCTGTAAAACATCACTACTACCACCGTTCTTTAGAAGAAATTTTCAACACTTGTTTTAAAAATGGTTTTATCATAGATGGATTTTTTGAAGAACCTTTTTTAGATGAAGAATTTCCTGAAATCATAATTGTCCGAGCAAGGAAAATCAGTTTTTAAATTGCAAAAACTCACATCTTTTGCAAAGATCAGCTTTTAGAATTCCTTGCTTGAAGCCTTCTTTTAATTCTATATATAAAGACGAATTTAAAAGCTCGCTAAAATCTTTTTCAAAACAATTTCCAAGTTTTATATCCCCTTTAGTATCCAAACAACAAGGCACTAAAGTTCCATCGCTTAAAATAGCAATTTGTCCATTTAAAGCATGACAACACCCATTCTCCCTAATAACCTCATCTTTCAAAGAAGGCCATTTAAAAAGCCTAGCTTGGTGTAATATAACATGCCTTTCTAGGCGATTTTTAGCTTTTTGCTTTTGAATTTTTACTTTAAAATTTTGCTCTAAAAAATCATAAATTTTCTCATTTTCTAAAGGTGGGTTGAAATTTTTATCTAAATTCCAAAGTCTTAAATTGATAAAAGAATTGTTTTTATTTTCTAAGTGTAAAAAAATAAGCTTCAAAATAGGCTCAAAGTATTCTTTTAAACTCATTCTACTTTGAGATAAAAAAGCACCCAAAGAAATATTGATTTGTCGTATGTTTTTAGAATCTAAAACAAGTTTTATTTTCTCATCATCAAAATAAAACCCACTTGTAGTAAGTTCTATTTGCATATTAAATTTAAAAGCTATTTTTAGATACTCTTTTAAATTTAAAACCCTTAAAGGATCTCCAAGCACATGAAAAGTAAAAAGCTTGGCATGACTATGCACACTTTTGCAAATTTTTTCAAAATTTTCAAGGCTCATTTGTTTTCTTTGCGCTTTTTGACTAGGACAAAAATCACATTTTAATCCACAAATATCACTTAATTCTATATAAATTTTCTCAAAATGCATAATCACTCTTTTTAAAAAGCTCAAACGCTTTTAAGGCAAGTTTTGAAAGTGCAAGATGTTCTAATTCTTTATAAGAAAATGCTTTTGCTTTGAAATCTTCAAAATCATCATCTTTTAAAAAATACACCTTGGCATTAATTTTATATTTGGTGTAAGAGTGTTTAAATTCACCTATAAATTTTGCATTTTTTTCTTTATTGTATTCTAAAAAATTATACATATTAAAATATAGCTTTTCTTTACTTTTGATAAGCAAAAACTGCTCATTTTTTTGCACTATGAGTATATTTAAAATAATATTTTCATATTGAGTTTTTTTAGATACATGAAATTTTTCATATTCATTTTTTCCACTACAAAAACTCTCTATGGGGCAAAGCTTGCATTTTGCATTTTTAGGTAAACAAATCAAAGCCCCTATATCCAACAAAGCTTGATTATGATCAAATGCATTATCATAGTTTAAAAACTCTTTTGCTTTTTGCGTTAAAAGTTTAGAGTTTGGATTTTGCAAACTATAAAATCTACTCAAAACTCTTTTAATATTTGCATCCACAAAAGCTTTAGCTTGTAAAAAACCAAAACAAGCTATAGCACCAGCTGTATATTCTCCAATACCAGGAAGTTTTTGAAGCTCTTTTATGTCAAATGGTAATTTTGCATTAAATTCTTGCACACAAATTTTTGCACATTTATGTATATTCCTAGCTCTAGTATAATACCCAAGTCCTTGCCAAGCTTTTAAAACCTCATCTTCGCTTGCCATAGAAAGCGCTTTTAAAGAAGGAAATTTAGCTAAAAACTGAAAATAATAATTTTGCAAAACACTCTTTACTTGAGTTTGTTGTAACATAATCTCGCTAATATAAACAGCATAAGCATTGTCAATATTTTTTAGCTTTTTTAAATCATCCTCGCTACCATATTTTCTATATTCTTTATGCAAAATACGCCAAGGAAGGTTTTTTCTACCATTCTCGTTATACCATTTTAAAATACTTTCATGAATTTTTCGCATTAAAACTTTCTTTGTTTTTAAAAATTATACAATCTATTCTTAAAAGCTTTATGTTAAAATTAAAAAAATATTTTTAAAAAGGAGTAAAAATGAAAAGTTTTTTAAAAGGTTTAGGATTAGGATTACTTTGTTTGGTATTGTTTGTACTAGGAGTAGTTTTTAATACTGAATTTTTAGGTTTAAAAAATCATAATAAACAAAATGTAGAATTTTCAAGAAATATAGAAGTATCAAATGAAATCATGCCAAATGTTTTTAATGCTGTTTTAAATTTTAGCGCGAGCGAAGAACTTAGTAAAAAAACTATCATCTCTAGTGATGAAAAAAATCATATTGCTAAAACTTTCAAAGAAATTTCAGATCGTATTGCCAAAGAAGACTATTGTAAAGGTGGAAGTTATACTTTAGAGCCAAGTTATAATTATTATCAAGGAGTAAAAACACTTAATGGGTATAGATTGTATTCTAATTTCACTTGTCAAATCCCACAAAATAAAAATAAAGACTATGAAAATCTTATAAAAGATATAGAAAATATCAGCAATACTAATACTTTAATTTCTTTTAATACTAAAGCCTTGCAAGCAGGATTTGACGAAGCAACCTTAGAAGCAAACAAAGAAGATTTATACGATCTTGCGCTTAAAAAAGCTTTTGAAAAAGCTCAATATTATTCTAAAACTTTAACAAAAACTTGCATAGTAAAAAATGTTCATTTTGATAGTTGTAATATCAAATACAATTCTCCAAGTTTAACAGCTAGTGCAGATAGTGTAGTGCTTCCTGTTATTAAAAATGAAAAGCAAAGCTTAAAAGCTAATGTGCTTTTTGTTTGTCAATAAATTTTATTTTGGCTTTATCTTGGGTTTTTATAATTTCTCATCATTAATTTAAAGGAGAAAAAATGAAAAAAATTATAGGTTTATTTATTATGGGCTCTTTAGCAGCCTCTTTAGCATTTAGTGCTGATTTTTCCAAAAAAAGCAATGATGAAATTTTAAATCTTGCAAAAAGCGTAAAAGCACAAGATCAAGCTGACTTAATTATAGAAATGAAAAAGAGAATGAATGAGATGAAATACAAAGACGCAAAAGTTTTTCATCAACAATTTAAAAGTAACTTACGCGAAAACATCTCTAAACTTTCTCCTCAAGAAAGAAGTCAAAGAAAGGCTATCGTTCAAGAAGATATGCAAAAACTAACCGATGAAATGAGTGGCAAAGAAATACGAGATTTAAATTTACATCATTATAACAAAAATGAACACAAAGCCCATAAAATGAATCATCAAGGGCATGGTGCAAATCATGGAAATTGCTCAATGAGATAAAATGGCAGCAAAAATTCTACTCTTAGAAGATGATTTAAGCTTAAATGAAATCATCAATGAAGCCTTAAGTGATGAAGGTTTTAAAGTCTCTTGTGTATATGATGCACAAGAGGCACTAGAAAAAGCTTATGAAGAAAATTTTGATCTTTGGATTTTTGATGTTAAAGTTCCAAAAGGCAATGGTTTTGAAGTATTAAAGGAATTAAGAGAAAGTGCTAAAAACACTCCTGCTATATTTTTAACTTCTTTATCCATGCTTGATGATGTAAAACAAGGATTTTTATCAGGTTGTGATGATTATATTAAAAAGCCTTTTGATGTTGATGATTTAATTATCCGTGTAAAAAATATCATTAAAAGAAATTTTAGTCATCAAAAAGAAGACTTAATCTTACTTAGCTCTTCAAAAAATATTTCTTTTGATCCTATCAATAAAACCCTTTATCAAAATGAAGAAATTATCAACCTAACTAATAAAGAAAAAGAACTCCTAGCTTTACTTTTAAAAAAACGCCCTCATTTTGTAAATATAGAAACTATTTTTGACGAAATTTGGAGTTTAGATGAAGAGCCTGTGATTATGAGCCTTAGAGTGTATATCAAAAATTTAAGAAAAATTCTTGGTAAAGACCTTATCATCAATCAAAGAAATATAGGCTATGCCATTAGGCTAGAAAATGAAAAGTGAAAACTTTAATAATACCATTTTTAAAATCCTAGCTCTTTATATCATCACAAGTGGCATATTTTTAACGATTTTTTTTATTACTTTTTATCAAAAAGAAGCAAATTATATACGATTAAATCAAATCACACACTCATACACTCACTATAATTATATTTTACAAAATATCATCGAAGCAAGACACGATAAAAATTTATTAAACAAAGATGATTTTTCTTATATTTCTAAAAAAATAAATACTCAATTTGCTATTGTTGCAAACAATCAAATCATTTTTAGTAATTTAACTTTTGATGCTTTAAAAATATTAACACAGCTTAAAGAAAACAACTTTATTTACAACGAAAACAAAAGATTATTCATAGATTTTTCAAGGATTAGAAATCTTAATACTTATATAGATACGAGTAATTTAAGAAAGCCAAAACACCATTCTCATTTTTTGAGACATAAAAATATCCATATCATTATAGAAACAGAAGATCTTGGCTTTAAAAAAGAACAATACCGCAAAGATAATTACAATAATTTAGATATTAACGATTATGCTAATGAACTTTGGAAACTAAAATTAAAAACTATTTTTTATACACTTATATGTATTTTACTACTTGCTATAATTGCTTATATACTCATCTTGCTTGTTTTTAAAAATATCAAAGAACAATTTAAAACACTCAATGATTTTATTAAAGATACCACACATGAAATTAACACGCCTTTGAGCGTGATTTTAGCTAGTATTAAAAAATTTGATGATACAAATTTAAATCCAAATAACACTAAAAAACTAAATCATATCAAACTAGCAAGTAAAAATTTAAATCATATCTATCAAAACCTCATAGCCTTAAATTTTTTCTTACAAAAAGAAAATACAAAAGAAGATATAAATTTAAAAGAGCTTTTAGAACAAAGATTAGAATATTTTGACACTTTAATCTCTCAAAAAAATCTCATCATTGAAAAAGAGCTTTTAGAGCAAAATTTCTATGCAAATAAAGAAGAAATGCAAATTTTACTTGACAATCTTTTAAGCAATGCCATAAAATACACCAATACTAATAAAAAAATCTTTATTTGTTTAAAAGAAAAAACACTTAGTATTAAAGATGAAGGTCAAGGTATGAGCGCTAAAGAAATTACTCAAATTTTTACACGCTACAAACGCTTTAATCAAGACCAAGGTGGTTTTGGCATAGGCTTAAATTTAGTCAAACAAATAGCCGATAAAAACAATATCAACATAAAAGTTTTGAGTAAAAAAGATAAAGGAAGTGAATTTATACTTTCTTGGTAGGGATAAAAATGGAAATTTGCTTAGAAAAAATTAAAATAGATAACGCTTGGAAGGAATTTTTAAAAGAAGAGTTTTTAAAGCCTTATTTTTTAGAAATAAAAACTCATTATATCAATGCTTTAAATGAAAGAAAAACTATATATCCACCCGCGAATTTAATCTTTAATGCTTTTAATCTAACCCCTTTACAAGATTTAAAAATCATACTTTTAGGACAAGATCCTTACCATAACCCTCATCAAGCCATGGGTTTGAGCTTTAGCGTGCCAATGGGTGTTAAAATTCCCCCATCTTTACTTAATATCTATAAAGAATTGCAAGATGATTTAAACATCCCTATAGCAAAACATGGTGATTTAAGTAAATGGGCTAAACAAGGAATTTTACTTTTAAATTCTATTTTAAGTGTAGAAGCAAATAAACCTGCTTCACATGCACATTTTGGTTGGCAAAAATTTACCGATGCGGTTATATCAAAACTTAGCAATGAAAAAGAAGGATTGATATTTTTACTTTGGGGAAATTATGCTAAAAATAAAAAAAATTTAATCAACCCTCAAAAACACTTTATCCTAGAAGCAGCACATCCTTCGCCTTTAGCGAGAAATGCTTTTTTAGGTTGCAAGCATTTTTCAAAAAGTAATGAAATTTTATCAAAACTTGGTAAAAGTCTTATTGATTGGAATTTAAACCCTTAATTTACTTAAAACTTATATACTTTCAAAAATTTTCAAAAAAAGGAATACAATGACTTGTCCAGTTTGTGTAAATACTGACTTATTGATGAGCGAAAGAAATGGAGTTGAAATTGATTATTGTCCAAAATGCCGTGGTGTTTGGCTTGATCGTGGTGAGCTTGATAAAATCATAGAAAGAAATTCTTCTCAAAGTACGCAACAACCTCAACAACAAAATTATAACCAACAAGCAAACTACCATCATAATAACGGCTATAAATACAAGAAAAAAGAAAGTTGGCTTGGGGAATTATTTGACTTTTAAGCCCAAAGGCTTAAAAGTTTTTATATTTTTACTTTAATTAAAGCATTTTCTGCCATTTTTGGCACCCATAAATACTCACCATCAAAAAACATATCTGCAGGACCTTTTATAGAAGCCAAATCAAGTTTTATTTCTTTATTGTCTTTTAGAGTATAAATATATCCTTGAAGATTTTTACCCCAACTTGACACTAAAAGATTTTTATTTTTATCATACACAATGCCATCAAATTGTTCTATTTTTTTGTTTAATTCTTGAATTTTCTTTGAATTTAAATCAATACTAATGATTTTCCCGCCTGCTTTATCACTTGGATCATAACCTGCTACAAATAAAGTATTTTTATCTATTAACAATCCATTTGGGCCACCATATTTTGAATCTAAATGGATAAAGTTTTCATATTTTTTATCCTTTAAAAATACTTTGTGGATGTATCCTGTACCTGTGTCACTAACTAATAATGTGTCATTATTTAACACAGCAATATCATTTAAAAATACCGCATTTTTTATAGGAAGTTTGAAAATTTCTTTTTTATTTTTTATATCAAAGCCATATAAAATATCAATATCAACCACATATAAAACATCACCTATTTTAGACATACCTTTTGGAGCATTAAGACCTTTTATAAATTCTAATTCCAAAATTTTTCCATCTTTATCTAATTTTGAAATAAAACCATCATTATCTTTATTTAACGGAGTTAGATCTTTTCCTACATTAGATACATAAACTGCATTTTTATCTACATATACACTTTCAGGATGTGCAAAACCTTTAAATTCTTGAACCTCTAAAGCATTTGCACTGCAAAATGCAAATAAGGCCAAAGTTAAAATACTTTTTTTCATAATTGTTACCTTTCTTAAATTTTATTAACAAATTCTAATAAAAAACCAAAATAAAATCTATCATTTTTAAGATAAAAAATATAAGTTTTTTGACTTTTGTTCTTGTTTTGGGGTAATGCCATATCTTTTTTTATATCTTGCTATAAACCAAGCAGGAGAATTAAATCCAAGTTCATAACAAATTTGAGTGATATTTTTTGTAGAAAATTCAAGTAAAAATTTAGCTCTTTCAAAACGCTTGTTATCAAGCCATTCTTTAGGAGTAATACCAAAACTTTGTTTAAAATTACGACTAAAACTTGCTATATCCATTTTACTAAATTTGGCCATAGAAGCTACGCTTTCAAAGTCATTTTGACAATATGCAAACATCTTATAAAGCTCTAATTTAAAACCACTTAAAATGGCTTTTAAAAAAGCTAAAAACTCTGCATTATCTTCACTATATAATAAAGACAAAAACAATTCTTCAAATTTTAATCTAAGCAGATATTCATTTTTCTCATTAAATTCATTTATACAAGGTAAGAAAGACTCGAAAATACCTTTAGTTATCAGATTAGTTTTTAAGCTAAATAAACTTTTAGCATATTTTGGAGAATCTAATTTACAAATTAATTCTTGATATTTAAAAATAAGTTCTATTAAAATACTTTCCTTAAAACACAAAATAATAGATTCATATATATTTTCATCATTTAAATAGTCTCTAATGGAAAAAGAATTTTTTGTAAAAAACACAAGCTCATCTTTTTTTACATTAAACTGATTATCCATAGTATAAATACTTTTAGAACCTTTTAAAATAAATACTAAAGCATAATCTTTAAATACAACTTCTTGATTTTTATCATTTGAAAAATCTTTTTGATACCAACATAAAGAAAAAAAAGTATTTTTCAAAACATTTTGACTGATTTTTTCAAGATCTTTTGGAAAAATTAACATATATACCTTTTTATAAGTTTTTTGATTATTTATATAATACAATAAAAAATATTTTTTATTAAGAATTTATGTTACAATATAATTAATTTCAATTAAAAAAGGAGAAAAAATGAAAAAAATCATTCTAGGTTCTTTACTAGCATCAAGCTTTTTATTTGGAGCAAATTTAGAAAATTTTAATCCAAAAGCACAAAAAGATCATTTAGTTATCAAAATGGAAATTCTTGATAAAAAAGCTAATAAAGATGCAGGCGAAGTTGTAGCAGTACAAACTCCTTATGGGGTAGCATTTTATCCAAATCTTAAAGGTTTAGAAAGTGGAATTCATGGCTTTCATGTTCATGCAAATGCTGATTGTGGAGCAACTGATAAAGGTTTAGGTATGAAAGCAGGTGGACACTGGGATCCTGAAAAAACAGATGCTCACTCAAGCCCATGGGATGATAAAGGTCACAAAGGGGATTTACCACCACTTTATGTAGAAAAAGATGGTAAAGCAACTAACCCTGTATTAGCACCAAAAATCAAAACTCTTGATGAGCTTAAAAATCATGCTCTAATGATACATTTTGGAGGAGACAATCACAGCGATCATCCTGCAGCACTTGGCGGTGGCGGTGCTAGAATGGCATGTGGTGTTATAAAATAAAAATCTAAAGGCTTTTTAGCCTTTAGTGTTATTTAAAAAGCTTAGTAAAATCAAAATCACCCATAAAATCATGGCTTGATCCGCCAAAACTTTGACTAGGACTATAAGTAGCAATAGCCACTGCAAGCTCACTAAGCATAGAAGCTATTTCTTCTCTTTTATCGACTATATAAGCTTTCATACCTTCATAATCACTAGTTTCTAAAATTTTTAAAGGATTATAAATTTCAAAAGCAAATGCCTTTGAACCAACATTTACATTATAATTATTATCAAATAAAGCATTACCTAAAAATGAGCAATTATCTACTATTTTTAAACTTTCACTAGCAATTAAAACTTTATCTTGCACATCTTCATAGTTTTTATCTTCTAGAAGTTTTGAAATTTTTTTCAATGAGGAATCTAAAATTTGCAAAGCACCTATAAAGTCATTAGCATCAGTAATATCTTCACTAAATTTTTGCGTTTGATGTTTTAAATTTGCACCATCTATACTTGAACCTACTTGTCCTAAATGTTTTTGTAAGATTTCTAATTCATCTCTCATAATACACCTTCCTTGTTATTGCTATAACAAGAAAAGCATTTTTTATTCCAAATTTTGATCTACCCAAACTCTAAAATCTTTAGCAAAAAGCAAAAAAACCTCATCATAGTTTTGGATTAAAATTTGAGGATTATTATCATTTAATTCTTTTTCATAGTAAAAGTACTTACTCGCTATAAGTTTTTTAGTGTTTATTTGCACTAAATTTAAATTAATACCAAACTTTATTTTAGAATGCAACTCATCACTAAAATCTTGCTCTAAAATATCCACTTTACTTTCTAAAACATAATCAGCACTAGCTAGACTATCTTGATTTAAAACTGCTTTAAATACCCCTAAATCTTGCAAATGAAATTCCAAAAAAGATTTTATCATTAAAGCAGGATTTTCTTTCCAAAAATGATAGGCATAGGTATTGATAGTATAATCTTTTTTATAAAAAATTTCATTAGTATAAGCTAAGCCTTTAGGTAAGGAAACTATAATAGTTGCATTTTTTTTATTTTGACTTTGCTCTAGCTTTTCTAAATTAATACTAAAATATTTATTTGCAGGTAAAGTTTGACTTGGATTAATCAAAGAGCAAGCGCTAAAAAAAATAGCTATTAAACTAATATATAAATATCTCATTTTATTCTCCTGGAGCATATTGAGTAGCCTTATCTTTATAAATTATATCTGAAGGATTTTGCTTTAAAATATTTAATAATTGCGTAAAATCTAAAAACAAAACTCTTAAAATATCCAAATTTTCATTTAAAAGCATTCTACTTTTATTAAGCTCATTAAGTTGGTCATTAGCATTGTTTAAAAAATTTGAAAATTCATCTGCACTTTTGCCAAGTTTAGAGCTTGTTTTATTTAAATTTGCTAAGAATACTGGTACATTAGCATTTAAATGTGCAGAAAATTCTGATGAATTTTGCAAAATTTGCTCTATATTTTTTAAATTTTTATCACTTAAGAGTTTTTCTAATTTTATTTTTGAACTTGTGATTAGTTCTAATAAATTTGAAGTTTGCTTATCTATGCTTGCAAAAAAACTTTCTTTTGATTTTATAATAGGATAAACATCATCACCTGCTCTCAAAACACTAGCTTCCTCACTACCTCCTGCAAGCTGAATAAATTTAAATCCTGTTATGCCTTGAATTTGCAAACTTGCATAAGTATCTGTTTTAACAGCCAAACTAGAATCAAGCTTAACTAAAATTTTTACTCTTAGTTGCTTACTTGAGCTATCTATACTGATGTTTTCAACACTTCCAACATCTACTCCTAAAAATTTAACTGGAGCTTTTACACTAAGTCCTGCAACTGATTCTTCCATATAAATTTCATAATATTTGAATGATTTTTCATCTTTTAAATTTCCATACCACACTATAAAAAACAAACTGATAAAAAATAACACACAAACAAAAATTCCAATCAAAATATAATTTGCTTTGTTTTCCATTATTGCATAAACCTCTCATAAAGTCTTGGATTTTGCTCTTGCAAAGCCTCGACATTTCCCAAAAAACCAACTTTTTTTTCTTCTATAATCAAAAAGCGGTTTAAAACATTTTTCATACTCTCTTTATCATGAGTAATTAAGACTACACATAATTTAAAGCTTTGTTTTAAACTCAAAAGTAACTCATCAAATTCTCTTGAGCTATAAGGATCAAGCCCTGAAGTTGGCTCATCTAAAAAAAGTAATTTAGAATCAAGCGCCAAAGCTCTAGCTATGGCCACTCTTTTTTTCATACCCCCACTTAACTCACTTGGATAAAGCTTAGCCACGCTCTCATCAAGCCCTACCATCTTAAGCTTCATCATAGCTATTTCTTTAATGTCGTTTTTACTAAGTTTTGTGTATTCAACCAAAGGTATGCTAATGTTTTCAAGTATATTAAAAAAGCTAAATAATGCTCCATATTGAAAAACAACACCCCATTGTTTTTGCAAAAACAAAGCATCTTCATCGCTTATATTTTGTAATCTCTTACCTAAAATTTCATACTCTCCCTTATCAAAATGCTCAAGCATTAACATTTGTCTTAAAAGCACAGATTTACCACTACCACTACCACCTAAAATGCCAAAAATTTCATTATCTTGCACTTCAAAGCTAATATCTTCATGTACACATTTACTTCCAAAATAAGTGCTGATATTTTTAGCCTTTATAATCAAAATCCAGCCTTTGTCAAAAATACAGAGAAAATCGCATCAAAAGCTATCACCCAAAAAATAGCATTTACCACACTTTTTGTCGTATAAACACCTATGCTTTCGGTAGTTTTTTGTACAAAAAATCCTCTAAAACAAGCAATAGAAGCAATCAAAAATCCAAAAATAGGTGCTTTTATAAGTCCTATGATAATATGTTTTAGCTCCACTGCTTCTTTAAAACGACTCATAAACTCACTCGCACTAATTTCTAAACTAAACCAAGCAACTACAATTCCACCTATAATACTTAAAATATCAGCTACTATTACTACCAAAGGCATAGCAAGTGCTAAAGCTAAAACTCTAGGCAAAATGATAAATTCACTTTCTTTAAAACCCATAGTTTTCATCGCATCAATTTCATCAGTAAGTTTCATTACTCCAATTTGAGCTGTATAAGAACTTGCACTCCTGCCTGCAATAACAATAGCACTAATTAATGGTGCAAGCTCTCTAGTGGCAGAAATTCCCATTAAATCAACAATATAAATATTAGCTCCAAATTGTGCAAGCTGATACGCAGCTTGATAAGCAAGCACCACACCCACAAGCAATGAAGTTAGCATAATAATAGGTAAAGCATTAATAGCGCTATTTTCTACATGATATAAAAATGCCTTAAAGCGAAGTTTTTTAGGGTTTAAAAGTGTTTTAAAACAAGTATAAATAATAAGTCCTATGAAATTTAAAAACTGCACTAAAATTGTAAAAGAATTTGCAACTTTCTTTCCTAAATTTTCAAAAAAATCTTTGATTGTTTTTTTATCTTCATAAGAATCACAAAAGCTTTTGTAGTGTTTTTGACAAAGTTCAAAAAGCTTAGCATGCTCGCTTTTAAGATTTATCCTACTAAGCTCAAAACCTTTTTGCTTAAATTCATTTTCTAAAGCTAGAAAATACCTAATCCCAGCAGTATCTATAAAATCTAAATTTGCAAAATCAAAAATAATATTTTTTTGAGTAGGAAAATCTAATTTTTCCAATTTTCCTACACTTGTTTTATCCCATATACCAAAGACGCTAAAAATGCATTCTTGATTTTTAACATCTTTGATTATTTTATTTTTCATTACATAGACTTAAAATATATGAGCTTAATTTCTCCTCACTAAATCCAAAATGCTCAAATACATCTTTATCTTTACCACTCTCACCAAAACTTTCTATACCATAAAGCTCATCACAAATTCTATAAAGCTCGTTTGAATTTGCAGCTTCAACACCTATAACCTTACCTTGTAAAATTCTTTCTTTATAAGATTTTTCTTGAGCGATGAATAACTCATAACAAGGCATAGAAACCACATTAGCAATCACACCTTTTTCTTTTAAAATCTTAGCTGTTTTTACACATAATGACACTTCACTACCACTTGCTAAAAGTGTAAATTGCGCATTTGCGTTTTCTTCTAATAAATAAGCCCCATTTTCAACATCTCCAAAAACAGGCTCGCTTAAAGCACTTAACTTTTGACGCGATAAAACAAAAACACTTGGCATATTAGTTTTAAGTGCAATCTGCCATGCTTTTACATTTTCAACCCCATCAGCTACTCTAAATGTCAATGAATTTGGCATAGCTCTAAAAGTGCTAAGCTGCTCTATAGGTTGGTGTGTTGGGCCATCTTCACCTACACCTATACTATCGTGAGTAAAGATGAAAAAGTGTTTAGCCCTCATCAAAGCTGCTATTCTTGCAGCAGGTTTTAAATACTCACTAAATATAAAAAAAGTAGCACAATAAGGCAAAAACAAACCATATCTTGCAAAAGCATTTGATATAGCAGCCATTGCATGCTCTCTTATACCATAGTGGATATTTTTTCCATTTGGAAAATCGCCCATATCTTTGAGTTCAGTTTTATTTGATGGACCTAAATCTGCACTACCACCTAAAAATCCCGGTAAGGCTTTAGCGATAGCATTTAAAATCACACCATTGCTATCTCTAGTAGCTAAATCTTGTCCTTTAAAATCAGGAAATTGTATTTTTGAAAAATCAGGCTCTAAAAGCTCTTTTAGCAATGCTTGCTTCTCTGCATTTAAATTTTGCACTTTTTGATTCCATTTAGCTTGTGCTAAATCCCCAAGTTCTATTGCCCCGCTAAAGCGAATTTTAACTTCTTCTGGGATTTCAAAAGTTTTTTGTGGATCAAAACCTAAAGCCTCTTTTGCCTTTTTTATAAGCTCTTCGCCCAAAGGTGCTCCGTGAGAATGATGACTTCCCTCAAGATCTAAAGCTCCTTTAGCTATAGTAGTGTGAGCGATAATCAAACAAGGCTTTTTGCTTTCTTTAGCAGTTTTTAATGCTAAATCAATTTGCTCAAAATCATGCCCATCTATCTCAAGTACTTCAAAATTTTGCGCTCTAAAACGCTCTTTTACATTTTCATTAAAAGCAATGGCCACATCACCTTCAATTGAAATATTATTGCTATCATAAATGATGATTAAATTATCAAGATTATGCACACCTGCTAAAGAACAAGCCTCATAAGAAATTCCTTCTTGTAAATCTCCATCACCGCATAAACAATATACTTTATGATTGATAATATCCTCACCCAAAAGCAAACTTGCTTTTTTAGCTGCCATAGCAAAACCAACCGCATTTGCAATGCCTTGTCCTAAAGGTCCTGTGGCGATTTCAACACCTGGAGTGAAAATTTCAGGATGACCTGGGGTTTTAGAGTGTAATTGACGGAAATTTTTTAAATCTTCTAAACTTACATCATAACCGCTCAAATGTAAAAAGCTATAAAGCAAAGCACTAGCATGACCGCCTGAAAAGACTAATCTATCGCGGTTTAACCATGTAGGATCTTTTGGATTATGTACTAAATGAGCACTTAAAACACTTATAATATCTGCTAAACCCATTGGAGCACCTGGGTGGCCTGAATTTGCTTTTTGCACCATATCCGCACATAAAAATCTTATAGTGTTAGCTTGTTTTTGTAACATTGTTTAACCTTTTAAATATTTATCAATCAAAATTTGAAGCTCATTAGCAAGCTTAGAGTCTAAATTTTTCATTTTTTCTTCACATAAAGCAATTTTATCATCTTTTGCCTTTTTAGCACCTTCTAAACCTAAAAGTTTAACAAAAGAATTTTTATGCAAATCACTATGAGTTGGCTTTCCTGCTTCTTGAGTATCTAAAGTCGCATCGATAATGTCATCTTTAATTTGAAAAACTAATCCTATCAAAAGCCCTATTTCATAAATTTGCTCGCATTCTTTTTCATCTAACTCACAAATTTCACAACCCATTTTTAAAGCCGCTGCAATCAATCTTGCAGTTTTATGAATGTGCAAAAACTCAACTTGCTCTAAATTTAAAGGCATATCTTCAAAATAACAATCAATAGCTTGCCCGATAATCATACCACCAAGCCCTGCATTAAAGGCTAGAGTTTCTATGAGTTTTAATCTAACATTTTCTTTTAAATCAAGCTTAGAAAGGAGTAAAAAAGCTTGGGTATTTAAAGCATCGCCCACTAAAATAGCCGTAGTTTCATCATATTTTTTGTGTAAAGTTTGCTTTCCTCTACGCAAAGAAGCATCATCCATAGCAGGTAAATCATCATGTATTAAAGAGTAAGTGTGGATAAATTCCAAAGCCAAAGCTGCATTTAAAGCCTTTTCAAACAAAGCAGGATTTTTAGCATTAACTATACCCAAAAGCAGTTGGGCTCTAAAATGCTTTCCACCAGCTTCTAACATCCATTTTAAAGCTTCATTAAAAAATGGATGAAAGCTTTGAGTTTTAGGAAAATTTTGCTCTAAATGCTGTTTAAATTTTTCTAAAATCACTTATTTAGCCTTATAAAAAAGTCAAAGTATCCTTTATTAAAATGCTCAAAGTCGTTATTTTTCGCTGAAGGGATATTGCTTGCTTGTCTTGAGACTAGAATATCAAAAGTATTAGCTTGAGCTAAAACAGCTTGAAGTTCATTAAAATTGTTGATTTTTTGATTATTAATTCTTAAAATTTTATCCCCTTTTAAAAATCCAGCCATTTGTGCTTTAGAATTTGGAGTAACTTCTGTAACATTCATTTTCATATCTACGCGTAATCCTAGATTGCTATAAAAAGAACTTGGCTTAGCTTGAACCACTTTTTTAGGCTTAGCAAATGCACCCAAGTCTTTATCAAAAACCATAGTGGAGATATTAACATCTTTATTATCTCTTAATACATTAAAGTATAAAGTTGCACCGCGATCAGCAAATAAAATTTTTTCATTTAGTTTTCTTAAATCATCATAAGCTTGTCCATCAACACTCACAAGCTCATCATTAAGTAAAAATTGTCCATTTTTACGCACATTTTTAACATAAATTTTGCCATCACGCATATCAAAATCCACACCTATATCACCCCAATAAGCATCAGGATATTTTGCAAAGTGTTTTAAATAACGATTACCTATAAGTTTGCCATCTTCTAAACTTATACCAAGCATTTTACAACACGGCGAGTTAAGTTCTCCGATTTTAGAAGCAAAGTCAAGTTGATCACGCTCTGTCAAACTTTGCCCAAAATACTTCAAATGTCCTATATAGCTTTTATTGCTATCTAAAATTCCCACCCAACTATTGCGTGTTAAATCTTCTTCATTTCCCATAGGTGCAGGAATTAAACTAAAATCTGTTTTTACTAAATACAAATTTAAAAAGGGATCATATTTAGTATAGCTGTTTAATTTCGCGTTTTTAGTTTTAACTACTGCTAAAGTATTTTCATTTAAAGCAAAGGCAGGTAAGCCCTCATAAATCAACATACTAGCTTTATTTTTTTCATAACAACCCAAAAAATCATTAAAAGTCGGTCTTGGCACAGCAAAAAGTGTGCAAACTACACCCAAAATACAAAGTAAAATTCTCATAGCATTCCCATTCCGCTAAATAAATTACTAGCCATTGATTTTTTATTTTGTTCTACCATTTTCATCACATCATTAATCGCTGCTATTAATAAAATTTGCATAGACTCTTTATCTTCTAACAAAGAATCATCAATGTTTATATCGATGATTTCACCTTTTCCATTAGCACTAACTTTTACTAAACCACCACCGCTTTTTGCACTAAATTCTTTTTTTAAAGCTTCTTGCTCTAATTCATTTGCTTTTTCTTGAGCCTTAGTTAAAAGCTCGCCCATTTTAGAAAAATCCATATTTTCAAACATTTATTTTCCTTCTTTTAATATCTCTAATACTACTTCTTTATCATTAAAAGGATATTTTACACCCTTGATTTCTTGATAAGTCTCATCGCCCTTACCCA
Organism: Campylobacter sp. CNRCH_2007_0968H; assembly: GCF_025773245.1. Taxonomy (NCBI): domain Bacteria; kingdom Pseudomonadati; phylum Campylobacterota; class Epsilonproteobacteria; order Campylobacterales; family Campylobacteraceae; genus Campylobacter; species Campylobacter sp. CNRCH_2007_0968H. The sequence continues at coordinate 26,645 of NZ_JAKMTQ010000003.1, forward strand.
AAATCACTACAAAATCATCTTTTGTTTTAAGCTCTAATGCTTTTTTGATTGCTTCTTTTCTATCACATTCTATAAAAACACTCTCATCTTTTTCTATACCATTTAAAATATCATTAATTATATCCATTGGCTCTTCTGAACGCGGATTATCACTTGTGATGATGAGTTTTTTAGCATAGTGTTTGGCAACTTTAGCCATTAACGGGCGCTTAGTTTTATCTCTATCTCCCCCTGCTCCAAAAACTACAATCAAATCACGATATTTTAAAGCATCTAAAACTTTTTCTATGCCATCGGGCGTATGAGCAAAATCTACAATCACATCTTTTGCAACCACTTGCATTCTACCCTCAATGCCACCAAAATTACTAATGGCCTTTTCAAGTTCTTTTAAATTTGGCTTAACAAGTTCATTTACACAAGCGCTTGCAGCCAAAAGATTATAAAGATTAAAAAGCCCCACCAAAGAAGAATCAATCATAAAAGTTTCTTTACCAAAATTTACCACAGCTTCAATGCCATTTTTTAAAGCATAAGCTTTAATGTGATAATAACTTGGATTTTCCACTCCATAAGTAAAAGCACCTTTGACATTAAAATTTATAGCTTTTGCATCTTTGTTGATAAATTTCATACACTCATCGGTAAAAAAACTTTCTTTTGCCGCTTGGTAGTTTTGAAAATCCCCATGAAAATCTAAATGATCTTGAGTGATATTAGTAAAAATTTTAGCCTTAAACTCAAGCCCTTCAATGCGATTTTGCACCAAAGCATGCGAGCTTACTTCCATAATCAAAAATTCACATTTTTCCTTACTTGCTAAAGATAAAAGCTCTAAGGTTTGTAAAATAGGAGCAGTAGTTAAGCCTTTTGGAGTGATATTTTTATCATTTATAAAACTACCCCTAGTTCCCATTAAGGCACATTTAAAACCTAAATCAAGCAAGATAGAGTAAATAGCTCCCGCGGTAGTTGTCTTGCCATTTGTGCCTGTAATGCCTATGATTTTAATATTTTCATCTATATTTAAAAGCTTCTTGCATTCGCCAATGCCAATAACTTTTGCTTGTTTTTCTAAAGCTTGATGAAGAAATTTTTCATTTTGAGTAGTTTTTAAGAAAAAACAATCTTTTTCGCATTCATTAGAATTATCACAAATGAAAGTATTTTCAATCTTTACTATCATAATTTAATTCCTTGATTTTCTCACTAAGCTTAATAAATCTATAATTAGAATAAAAATGCGCTGAAACATCTTCCATATAAGCTACGAGCATATCTTTATAACCATGTTCTAAAAGCTTTTCTAAAAAATCCACAAAATCTTCTTTATCGTTAATAATAAGTTTATTAGATATTATAACATTTTCTAAGGCTTGTTTAAACCCAACTTTTGCTTCGCTAAGTAAAAAATCTTGATAACTCAAGCCCTCAAAATCTTCGCTATCTTCTTCAAACTGCACACTTTGGCTAAGATTAATGAGTTTTTCTAAGTCTTTATCTACTTTAGTATTTTTATAATTTTGCATAAAAAATTCAAAAAAAACAAAAGCTTCTTCAGGGCTTTTTAAAGCCAAATCACAAATATTAATAAAAGTTAAAAGTCTCTTATTTTTACGCTTTTCATAAGCAAGAGAAAAATACATCTTAGCATTTTTAAAATCTTTTTTGTAAAAACATTCTATGGCTATTTTTTTATAATTTTGCAAATTCGCTTTCCCCACCTGCTAAATTTACTATAGTAATATCTGGATGTATATCGATTTTAAGTTGTTTTTCCAAGCCATATTTCAAAGTCGTCCCACTAGCTGGGCAGCCATGGCAAGCTCCGGTTAGCTTCACATAAACTACACCATTTTTCACACCCAAAAAATCAAGCCCTCCGCCATCATTTTCTAAAATATGCATAGTTTTAGCTAGACTGGCTTTTACAGGTTCGATTAATTCCTCATCACTAAAAGGCATATTCATAATTTTTCCTTGATTATTTTTAGTTTAATTTTATCTTATTTGCCTTTAAAAAATGTAAATTATTGTTTATTTTAGACTTTTTGCTATACAATGGTAAAAAGACTTTAGGAAATTTTATGCAAAAACACACCCAAATAAAAGGTTTTGAAAAACTCAAACTCATTATCATACTAGGCTTTTTATCTGCCATAGCACCACTTTCAACTGATATGTATTTACCTGCTTTAAATGAAGTAGAAAAAAGCTTTCAAACAAATTCTTTTTACACTCAACTTTCTCTTGCAAGTTTTTTCATCGCCTTTTCTTTAGGTCAGCTTTTATATGGACCATTAAGTGATGTATATGGCAGAAAAAAACCTTTATACATAGGACTTTTTATTTTTATTTCTTCAAGTATTGCTTGTGTTTTAGTTGATTCCATTCATGCTTTTATAGCTTTGCGTTTTTTTGAAGCTTTAGGAGGTTGCGTGGGTGTAGTCGTAGCAAGAGCTATAGTAAATGATGTTTTTGAGCTTAAAGAAGCAGCAGGAGTTTATGCTTTAATAATGGTTTTTACTTCTTTAGCCCCTATGCTTTCTCCTACTTTTGGTGGAATTTTACTTGAATTTTTTTCTTGGCGTAGTATATTTTTAACATTGTTTATCTTAGGCTTTATTTTATTTTTGCTTGTTATTTTTGTTCTAAAAGAAAGTAATCACAACACCAAAGGAAAAAAATTCAATCACAAAGAGGTTACAAAAAGTTACAAAAAAGTTTTAAAAGATCGCCGTTTTATAGTGTATTTGCTTTGTGGAAATTTAATATTTGCAGGTTTTTTTGCTTATTTAACCGGCTCATCTTTTGTTTTTACACGCGTTTTTGGATTAAGCGAGCAACAATACGCAGCCCTTTTTGGAGCTCATGCTCTAAGCTTTGTTATATGTGCAAATATCAATGCAAGATTAGTCCTTAGATTTTCTCCTTATTATATACTCCCTAGAGCGCTTATGGTGATTACTTTTTTAACTTTTTTACTCATTTTGGGTGCAACTTTTGAGCTAGGTTTTTGGGCTTTTGAAATTCCTTTGTGTTTTATCATAGCAAGTTTGGGTTTTATCCTGCCAAATACCACAACCTTAGCTATGGCAAGATCAAAACAAAATGCAGGCAGTGCTTCAGCACTCTTAGGTGCAGCACAATTTGCTATGGCAGGCATGATGGCATTTTTAGTAAGTCTTTTAAATGCTAATACACCTATATTTTTATCACTTATTTTAGGAACTTGCACATTTTTATCTTTGATTTCTTATCTAAGTTTGATTAATAAAAGAAAGTTAAATAAAATCAAAAAGAAGTTAAGCGTGATTTCTCACGCTTAATTAAGCAATATTTTTGAAAAGATTCACTAACTATATCGAACCTTTTTCAAAAAACTTTATATTTATTTTCAAAACACTTATAAACAATTTATGTTAAAATTTCTCATCAATCAATAAAATAAAGGCTTTATTAATGAAAAAAATAGCTACTATTTTTGCAGGTGTTAATGGATGTGGAAAAACTACCTTATATTATAATGAACTTGAAAAAAACAAAGACTTTGGACTTAGAATCAACATCGATGAAATCGTAAGTAGCTTTGGTGATTGGAAAAATCAAGAAGATCAATTTAGAGCTTCAAGGATAGCCATTAAAATGCGTGAAAACTATATTAAAAAAGCTTATGATTTTAACCAAGAAACCACACTTTGTGGCACTAGCATTTTATCTTTATTCAAAAAGCTACAAAAAAATTCTTACACTATAAATCTTTACTACATCGGACTAGACTCTCCAAACACAGCAAAACAAAGAGTTAAAATTCGCGTAGCTAAAGGCGGGCATGATATAAAAGAAGAACTTATAGAAAAAAGATACTACGAGTCTTTACAAAATTTTAACACCGTTGCCAAATTCTGTAATCGCATTACTGTTTTTGACAATACTCAAAATTATAAAAAACTCTTAGAATTTAAAAACAACAAGCTAGAAGTATTTGAAACTACCAAATGGCTAGAACCATTAATGATAAATTTTAAAAATCCAAGTTTATAAATTTTTATTTTAACTTGTCGATATGCAAATCATGCTACTCACTCCTTAAGGCAAGAAAGAAGTGAGTTAGCAATAGATTGAAGGCTTCAAGGCTATCAAGTATTACAAGGCTACCTCGATAACCTTGTAAAGCTTGATCCCAAGGTTTTTAAAACCTTGGGTTAAGATTATTGTTTTAATTGAAGCAAAGTATTTAAAAGCTGATCACTTGTGGTAATCGTTTTTGAGTTTGCTTGATAACCCCTTTGGATTACGATAAGCTCTGTTAATGCACGACTTAAATCCACATTCGACATTTCTATGGCTGAGCCTTTTAAGCCCCCTCTACCGCCTTCGCCTGCATGGCCTATGGTGGCTGTTCCTGAGTTTGCTGTCGCTTTATAAAGGTTATTACCCATTTCTTCAAGACCCATATTATTTGGGAAAGTAGCTAGAGCAACCTTAGCTAGAGCTAGAGTTTTACCATTTGTAAATTCTCCATAGATATAACCATTCTCATCAGTTCTTAATGCATCTGGCTTTAGATTACCCCCTGTGTAACCATCTGTTTCTTGTTTAGTAGTAGATGAGTCTTTATCATAGCTTGTTAAACCATCAAAACCACCTGTTGTTCCAAAGTCAAGTTTGATTACTTGATCAGGTTTTGAGCCGTTGTTTCCGGTGAAATTTAATACATTTGGTGTATAGCTTTGTAGTGAGCCATCATTACCAAATCTTAAATTTCCTACTACTATATTTCCCGGAGCTCCATCACCACTAAAATTAATCTCTGCAGGTTCAGGCACTGAAATGATGATAGACCATTCAGCCCCACCATCTGCTGTTTTAGTTTGTTTGGTAAATTGCACGGTTAGCTCATGTCTAGTTCCTAATGAGTCAAAGATTTCTATACTAGCAGTATGAGCTGATAAGTACATGTCTTGAGAATACTTTTCATTATTACCTGCATTGAAATTTCCATCTAAAGCGCTAAACATAGCTGTGAATTTATCATTTGTAGCGATTTTATTTGCCTCATTAGAATAACCTGTAACTTTAAAAGTCATATCTTTAGAATTATTATCTAACTTAGGATTAGTGATTTTAAATCTACCATCACTTTCTACTACAACCTCTACGCCTCTGTTGGCATCTTCCGTAGAACCCTGCCCTCCATTAGCCCAATTTTCTATAGTCCCATCTCCATCATAATCAACTGCCCATCTTGCGTCTCTTTGCAAAAGTTCTCTTAAATCTTCAGTGGTATGGAAAGTTCTTTGACCATTTGCACTAGGCATATTAGCATTTTGTTGTGTATCTGCATTTGGATTAGGATTTGGACCTATATCTACATTATTTGGACTATAAATATATTCATGAGCCGTTATAACTTGAACCGTATTTTTGGTTCCACCATTCGGTTGTCCATTTGCAGTTCCCAACCAAGCTCTACGCTGATTTCCTTCAGCTACTATATGTTGTCTGCCCACTGGATTATTTCCTGGAGCTTGTTGTATTCTAACTTGATCACCAGCTGTTGTAGCATTGTTTATTGTTATATCTAAATTTTTAGATTTAGCAGTGGTTCCTGTGCTATTATCATTAGTAAAAGTGATTTGACCATTTACCACTGAAGCTACTACACCAGTTTCAGCTGTCTTAGCATTGATAGCGTTGATAAAAGTTTCTTGCCCTACACCTTCAGCTCTTATATTCACGCCATTGATGTTAATATCTAAAACTGCATTTACAACTGTGCCATCTGGTTGTTTAAAACCCCAAAAAGTATAATTTGTATTTGCCTGCCATTTTGAAGGTTCTTGTGGTAAGTCAGCATGCATTTTAACATTTGAAGTATGTTTAGCATCAGCATAACTCACCCATATACCTTGCCCACTTCTTAGGTTTAAACCCTCACCTTGAGCGTTAAACACCACACCCATATCTACACCTTTTTCAGTTACTTGGGCTCCACTTTTAGAAGTAGTATAAAACTCTGTATGGCCAGTATCATTTTCATCTATTACTGTTCCTGTATCATTTCTCATACCATGAGTAGAATCAAGAGCATAGATAGGACGCTTAGCAGAAGCATTCATACCTAAAGTATTACCACTATCTAAATTTGCTGTAAGGCTTACTGAAGTACTTGCTCTAGCAGGCATACTCATACCAGGTGGGATAACTATATCTTGCACTGAAGTTGAAGAGTCAATTTGCCCTGTTTCTTGATTATAATTCCAACCTTGAACGGTGTAGCCGTTATTATCTACGAAATTTCCTACTGCGTCTGTTTTAAAGTCTCCTGCACGGGTGAAAAACTGCGTAGTGCCACCATCATTTGAAACGATGAAAAATCCATCACCATTGATAGCCATATCGGTGTTTTTATCTGTAGTTTGGATATTACCTTGAGAGTGAATTCTAGTAGTAGAATTTACACCTGCACCAAGTCCAACTTGCATAGGGTTTTTACCACCTAGGTTGCCATCTGGAGCTGTAGCTATCTTAGAAGTTTGACTCATAAGCGTTGAGAAATCCGCACGAGAATATTTAAAACCAAATGTATTAACATTGGCTATGTTATTACCTTCTACATCCATTGCGTATTGGTGTGCTTGGAGTCCTGAAACCCCAGCCCAAAGAGATCTCATCATAATTAAATCCTTTAAAAAATATTGCTTTGTGATTACTTCACAATCTACTATTGCTTAGCCAAGATAAAGCAATAAGTGTTCCAAAAATGTAAATAAAATGAAATTAAAAAGTAGAAAATAAATCAAAAATTAGATTTTAATGTGTAAAGTTTTTTTTAAATTACTCGATATAGCTAGTGAATCTTTTCAAAAATATTGCTTAATTAAGCGTGAGAAATCACGCTTAACTTTTATTTCTTTCTTTTAATTTAGCAATCACATCATTTAAACTCAAATCCGCATCAGCTAATAACACTTCTAAATGATAAAGTAAATCAGCAGCTTCATTTATCAACTCATCTTTATCTTTAATAGTAGCAGCCAAAGCGGTTTCAACGCCTTCTTCACCTACTTTTTGTGCTATGCGTTTAGTGCCTTTTGAAAAAAGTTCAGCCGTGTAAGAAGAGCTTGCACAAGTGTTTTTGCGTGAGTTGATAAGTCTTTCAAGACGCGATAAAAATACAAAATCAGCTTTTTTAGAAAGCGTTTCAAAACAAGAAGTATCGCCTGTATGACAAGTAGCACCTTGAGCTTTTACAAGGATTAAAATACAATCTCTATCACAATCAAGTCCCATATCTATGATATGCAAGAAATTCCCACTTTGCTCACCTTTCATCCACAAACGCTCTTTAGTGCGTGAGTAAAATACAACCTTTTGGTGCTTAAAACTCTCTCTTAGAGCTTGTTCATTCATAAAACCTTGCATTAAAACTTCACAAGAATGATAATCTTGGATTATCACAGGGATAAGGTTATTTACCTTTTGCCAATTTATGCTTTTTATAAATTCTTCTTCATTTATACCCATAGTTTTTCCTTTTAAATACGAATTTGTATGCCTTGATCTTTTAAAAATAGTTTTAATTCTTTAATATCTATAAGTTTTTTATGAAACACTGAAGCTGCTAAAGCTCCATCAACACCAAGTTTAAAAGCGTCTAAAAAATGCTCTTTAGCTCCTGCACCACCGCTTGCCACTAAAGGCACAGGACAAATTTGTCTAACCTTGGTAAGTTGATCTAGATCATAACCCTTTCTCATGCCATCTTGATTCATCATATTTAGCACGATTTCGCCAGCTCCTAGCTCGCATACTTGCTTTACCCAATCTAGTGTTTTTTTACCACTATGATGAGATTTGCTCTCATCTCCGGTGTATTTATAGACTAAAAGCTCGTTGTTTTCATCTTTAAAAGTATCTATGCCTACGACTACACATTGAACTCCAAAGCTTTTTGCAAGGCGTGAGATTAAATCAGGATCATTTAAAGCAGGGGAATTAATAGAAATTTTATCAGCACCATTTGCTAAAAGTTCTTTTGCGTCATCTTCGCTTTTTATACCCCCTGCGACGCAAAATGGTATAGAGATATTTTGTGCTACCTTGCTTACCCAAGCTCTATTGATACGCTCATTCTTGGCTGAAGCTGTAATATCATAAAATACAAGCTCATCAATGCCATTTTGTGAGTAAAATTTAGCAAGTTCTATAACATCTCCCATATCTTCATGATTTTTAAACTGCACCCCTTTAACTACTCTACCATCTTTTACATCTAAACATGCAATTATGCGTTTTGTAAGCATTCTTGAGCCTCCTTTATGCTAAATTCTTTATCAAGCAAGGCTTTACCTACGATGATACCACTTACTATGCTATTTAGCTTTTTAAAATCTTCTAAGCTCGCCACACCTCCACTTGCTTGGGTTTGCAAATGTGGAAATTTCTCATGCAAAGCTTTGTATAAAGTGATGTTTGCTCCACTCATCGTGCCATCTTTAGAAATATCTGTGCATAAGATATGTTTTACATCTTTATAAAAATTTAAAAGCCCAAACAAACTCTCATCGCTTGTTTTACTCCATGCATCAACAGCCACAAAAAACTCATCTTTAACGCAAATACTATCAAGCGCTAAGACTATACTTTCTACGCCAAATTCATTTAAAAGCTCTTGTGTAAGGGGCTTATTTTTAACCGCTAAAGAGCCTATAACTACGCGTTTAACACCGCTATCAAACAAAGCTTTAACTTCATCTTTAGTGCGAATTCCTCCACCTACTTGAAGATTTACTCTAATCTTAGAAGCTAGGTTTTCTATGAGTTTTAGTTGTCTTTTGCTAGGATCTTTTGCACCACTTAAATCCACCAAATGAAGCCAAGCAACACCTTGAGCCTCATACTCTTGAAATTTAGCCAAAGGATCAAAGCTGTATTCTTGCTTTTTAGCATAATCTCCTTTATAAAGCCTTACTACTTTGCCATCTATTAAGTCTAATGCCGGAATGATTTGAGTTTGCATTTTTACCTACATATTTATGAAATTTTTTAATAATACTTCACCCGCTTCGCCGCTTCTTTCAGGATGAAACTGCACACCATAAAAATTGTCTTTATTTAAACTTGCACTAAATTTGGTAGAGTACTCACACTCTGCGATGGTGTATTCATTTAAACTCACACAATAACTATGCACAAAATAAAAATAAGCTCCATCTAAGCCTTTAAAAAGCTCATGAGGGCTAAAGACTTGATTCCACCCCATATGTGGGAAAGTAAAATTTGCTTTTTCTTGGAATTTTTGTGTCTCAAAAGGCATAATACCAAGTGTTTTTTGGTGTAATTCTTCTGAAAATTTACCCAAAATTTGCATACCAAGACAAATACCTAAAAGTGGTTTTGTGGTAGTTTGGATAAAATTTTCTAAATTAAGTGCTTGTAGATTAGCCATTGCTTTAGCTGCTGTGCCAACCCCAGGAAGTAAAAGCTTATCTGCTTGTGAGAGTTCTTTTAAATCATGCGTGATAATACTTTTTTGTCCTAAACGCTCGAGTGCAAAAGCAAGTGAAGCTAAGTTCGCACAACCTGTATCTATAATAGCTAGTTTCATATCACTCCTTTAGAGCTTGCTAGGTTTTCATTTTCTATTTTTATAGCCATTTTTAAAGCTCTTGCAAAGGCTTTAAAAAGTCCTTCGGCTTTGTGATGATCGTTTTTGCCTTTAACTTTTAAATGCAAACTCGCACCCATAGCATAGCTTAGTGAGTAGAAAAAATGCTCTATCATTTCTGTGCTTAATTCTCCAAGCTTTTCTTTTTTAAACTTAGCCTTATAAACTAAATGCGGTCTATTACAAAAGTCAATTGCACAACTTGCCAAGCACTCATCCATAGGTAAAACAAAGCCATATCTTGCAATACCTATTTTTTGATCTAGTGCATTTTTAATAGCCTCGCCCAAAGCAAGTGCGACATCTTCTACGCTGTGATGTTCATCAACTTCTAAATCTCCTTTGCACTTTATCTCTAAAGATATATTTGCATGCGTAGCAATTTGCTCTAACATATGATCAAAAAATGCGATATTTGTTTTTATATTAGCTTTTGCTTTTTCATTAAAAGCCATTTTAACTTGAATTTGGGTTTCTTTGGTATTACGCTCTATACAGGCACTGCGGTAATTTTGCAAAATAAAATCAGCAATTTGCTCCCAATTAAAGTCGTTTTTGTCATATTTTAAACCTTGAATTCCAAGATTTTGCGCCAAAAGCATATCGCTGTCTCTATCGCCTATAACAAAACTTTTGGTTTTATCATAAAGTTTATTTTTGATATAGTTTTCAAGCATGGCAGTTTTTGGCTTCCTGCAGGCGCAATTTTCATGCTCAAAATGCGGGCATATAAAAATATCTTCAAATTCTATGCCACAACTTTGAAAAACACTTAACATTTTTTCATGAGCCTTGTCAAAATTTTCCTTAGGAAAAGAATTTGTGCCTAGGCCGTCTTGATTACTCACCATAACAAATTTAAAACCAAAATTTTTTAACTTTAAAAGTGCATTGATGGCACCTTTTTCAAACTCAAGTTTTTCTAAAGAATCGATTTGAAAATCATCTTTTGGCTCATCAATGAGCGTGCCATCTCTATCAATAAATAAAATTTTTGCACTCATTTTAGACTTTCTAATCTTAAACTCACGGCATTTTTATGCCCATCAAGCCCTTCAGCTGCTGCTAAAATTTCCACCACAGGACCAAGCTTTTTAAAGCCTTCTTTGCTAAGTTCTTGTACAGTCATTCTTTTCATAAAATCAGCAAGCCCTAATGAAGAATAAGACTTAGTAAAACCATAAGTTGGTAATACATGATTTGTCCCACTTGCATAATCTCCCATGGATTCTGGAGAATACTCACCTAAAAATACCGAACCTGCATGCATAATATCATCAAGCAAGCTAGATGGATTTTGTGTATGAATGATCAAATGCTCGGGTGCATAGTCATTTGAAATACTTATGGCATGCTTTATATCTTTTGCAAGAATGATTTTAGAGTGTGCTAAAGATTTTGAAGCAATTTCTTTACGCGAGAGTTTTTCAAGCTGTAAAGCAACTTCACTATCTACCTCTTTGGCTAATTTTTCACTTGTGCAAACTAAAATCGCTTGAGAATCTGCTCCATGCTCAGCTTGCGAGAGTAAATCTGAAGCTATAAATTTAGCATTAGCAAACTCATCTGCTAAAACTAACACTTCAGAAGGTCCTGCTTGCATATCAATAGCTACTCCATGATTATTAACTTGCTTTTTGGCTTCAGTTACAAAGGCATTTCCTGGACCAAAAATTTTATCTACTTTTTGCACACTTTGCGTTCCATAAGCAAGCGCTGCTATAGCTCCTGCTCCACCTATTTGATACACTGCATCAACTTCACAAAGTTTTGCCACAAAAGCAATGGCAGGATGTAATGGCGCTGGGGAAGCTAAAGCTATGAATTTACATTTTGCAATTTTAGCAGGGATAGCTAGCATAAGTGCGGTTGAAAAAAGTGGTGCTAAGCCTCCTGGTATATAAAGCCCTACTTTTTCAATGGCTCTTGTTAGCACCTTGCAAATTACCCCTTCAAAGGTTTGAACCTCTATGGTTTGACTTTCTTGAGCTTTGTGGAATTTATAGATATTTTCATAAGCTATTTTAATAGCTTGTTTTAACTCATCATCAATTTGCTCTGCTAAATTACTAAGCTCTTCATCGCTTAGTTTGATGGAATTTAACTCTACTTTATCAAATTTTATAGCCATTTGTTTTAAAGCTTCATCGCCATTTGTTTTGACATCTTCAATGATTTGTTCTACTATGGTTTTAACCTGCGCATTAGCACTCATAGCAGGACGCTTGAGTGCTAATTCTTGTTCGTTTTGGTTTAATTTTTCAAAATCAAGTATTTGCATTTTTATCCTTTAAGAGAGCATTTTTTCAATAGGTAAAACTAAAATCGCACTTGCACCTTCTTTTTTTAAAGCTTCCATAGTTTCCCAAAATAAATTTTCTTGACTTACCATATGCAGTGCCACTCTAGCTTTATCATTTTCTAAAGGTAAAATCGTAGGTTTTTCAACACCTGGTAACAAGGCTGTGATTTTTTCTAACTTTTCAATAGGAGCATGCAACATGATGTATTTTGACTCTCTTGCTTGCATAACTCCATGAATTCTAATGAGTAATTTATCGATTAATTCTTGTTTGTGCGAAGCTAAGCTTTCTTTTCTTTGGATAATGCAAGCTTTTGACTTATAAATTACCATAACTTCTTTAAGTCCGTTTGCTTTTAAAGTAGCTCCACTTGAAACTAAATCACAAATTCCATCAGCTAAATTTGCACTTGGTGCTACTTCAACTGAGCCTGTTAACATACAAGTTTTATAGGGGATATTATTTTCTTCCATAAAACGCTTTAAAAGCTGTGGATAAGAAGTTGCTATGCGTAAATTTTTAAAACTTTCTATACCTTTATACTCACTATTTTCTGGTAATGCTAAAGACAAGCGGCACCCACCAAAATCAAGCTTTTTAAGCATTATAAAATCTGCATTTTCGTTTTTTGATTTTCTTTCTAACTCATTTTCTTCTAAAACATTTTCCCCAACTATGCCAAGATCTACTACTCCATCAAAAATTAACCCTGGTATATCGTCATCTCTTACTCTAAGTAAATCAATAGGTAAATTTGTAGAAAAAGCAATTAAACTTTGATCATGTATGCGAAGTTTTACGCCTATGGACTCAAGCAAGGCAATAGAATCTTTACTCAAACGACCTGATTTTTGTATAGCTATGCGTAATCTTGAATTTTCTTGCATTTTTTTCCTTTTTTGTAGTTAAAAAAATTAATAGTAGCAAAAAATGGATAAAAATACAAAAAATAGTAAGTAAATAAATAAAAATAAGAAGTTTTTAGCCTTTAAAAGGCTAAAAATTAAGCTACGAATTCGATGAAAGCCATTTCTGCAGCATCGCCACGGCGGATTCTTGTTTTGATAATTCTTGTATAACCACCATTTCTATCTGCGAATTTAGGTGCAATTTCTGTTACAAGTTTATTTGTAGCTTCTTTATCTTGCAAGCTAGCAAAAACTGCTCTGTGAGCATTGAAATCACCTTTTCTTGCACGAGTGATCAATCTTTCAACATAACCTCTTAATTCTTTTGCTTTAGGTAATGTTGTTTCTATTTTACCTGCTTTAATAATAGCAATGGTAAGGTTTTTTAATAAGGCTGCACGATGAGTAGAAGTGCGACCTAACTTTCTATATCCATGTCTATGTCTCATTGATTATCCTTCATTTTGTGCTTTTAATTCTGTAATTTTTTTCTTTAGCGTTTCTTTTGCACTATCACTGAGTTTTGAATTTCCTATAGGGAAACCTATAGATTCCATTACACTTTTAATCTCATCTAAAGATTTTTTACCAAGATTTTTTAAATCTGCAAGTTCGCTAACACTCATTAAGGCAAGTTCACCAATATAAACTACATTTGCTTTTTCTAAGCAGTTAAAACTTCTTGCACTTAAATTTAACTCAGTTATATTTTGAAGTAATTTTACATGTTCTACTTCATTATTTGGTGTTTGACTTCTTACAACGCTTTGTGCATTAGTGATTTTATCAAACACTGATAATTGTTTATACATTGCTTCTAAAGCATTTTTAAAAGCGTCACTTGGTGAAATTTGACCATCAGTTGTGATTGTAAAAACAACTTTTTCATAATCTGGATTATCTTCAAAAAGCACTTTTTCTATATCATAAACCGCATGTTTTACCGGAGTAAAGAACGCATCAAGTGCTATAAATTCAGGATCTAAGAAATTTTGAATTTCTTCAGAAGGCACATAACCTATACCTTTTTCAATGATTAAAGTAAATTCTAAATCTGCATCTTCATTAATCGTTGCAAGATAGCTATCTGCATTCACAACTTCAACAACTTCATTGTCTAAGTCTTTTCCGCAAATTTCTTTTGGTCCTTTAAAACTAAAAGTTACGATTTCTTTTTCAGAATCTGTTTTTAGTTTAAATCTTAATTTTTTTAGATTGATAATAAACAATGCTACATCTTCAAGCATACCACGCATACTATCAAATTCATGCGCTACGCCTTTGATTTTAACTCCTGTTGGAGCAAAACCTACTGTGCTTGAATAAAGCAAACGACGCAAAGGATGCGCCAAAGTAATAGCATAACCGATTTCAAAAGGCCATGCACTTACTTTTGCTACTGTATCACTGATATTTTCAATACTAAACTCTGTTGGTGTATAAGCAGAAGTTGTAATATGTCTCATATCAAAAACCTTTATTATTTAGAGTACAACTCAACGATATATCTTTCCTCAACTGGAATGATAACTTCTTCTCTTTCAGGTTTTCTTGTAAAAATTCCAAATCTTTTATCTTTTTCTACATCAACCCAAGCAACTATACCAGTTTGAGCAGTAAGTTCGATCGCTCTTGAAATTTGAGGATTGTTTTTGCTTTTTTCAATCACTTCAACTTTTTGGCCTGCTTCTACTCTATAACTAGGAATATCTACTCTTTTACCATTTACTAAAATGTGTCCATGAGTTACAAGTTGTCTAGCAAAACGGCGTGTTGTAGCAAAACCCATTCTATAAACAACATTATCAAGTCTTTGTTCTAAAAGCTGGATCAAAAGCGCACCGGTATTGCCATCTTTTCTAGCAGCTTCACTAAATAATCTTCTAAATTGTTTTTCACTAACACCATACATAAATTTAGCTTTTTGTTTTTCTCTTAATTGAAGTCCATATTCACTAATTTTAGCTTTTCTTTGTCCATGCTGACCTGGTGCGTAAGGGCGTTTATCTAAAGCACTTTTACCTGCTAATCTTCTTTCGCCTTTCATTGCCAAGCTTACACCAAGTCGTCTTTCTAATTTTTCTACTGGTCCTCTATATCTTGCCATTATAATTCTCCTAAATCTTATATCTTATTCTTAGACACGACGACGTTTTGGTGGTCTACAACCATTATGAGCTAATGGGGTAATATCTTTTAAGAAAGTTACTTTGATACCTTCCATAGCACCTACACTTTTAACTGCTGTTTCACGACCACTTCCTGGCCCTTGTACTTTAATGCCTACTTCTTTAATACCATGTTCTTTTGCTTTATTTAAAGCATCTTCTACTGCTTGTTGCGCCGCATAAGGAGTTGATTTTTTAGAACCTTTAAATCCTAAACCACCTGCACTACTCCATGCAATAGCATTTCCCATTTCATCAGTTACAGTAACCATAGTATTATTAAATGTTGCACTGATATAAACTATACCTTTAGCTATATTTTTTTTAACTATTTTTTTCTTAACAACTTTTCTTTTTGCCATTTTCTATCCTTATGATTTTGCACCAACGGTTTTTCTCTTACCTTTTCTAGTTCTGGCATTTGTTTTTGTTTTTTGACCACGAACCGGTAAGCCTTTTCTATGTCTTAAGCCTCTAAAGCTTCCTAGATCCATTAATGCTTTGATATCCATAGCAACTTGTTTTCTAAGATCACCCTCAACCATATAGTTTTCTTGAATTTCTTTACGGATAGCCGCTGCTTCGTCCTCACTTAACTCATGAACTCTTTTATCATAAGAAATTCCGGTTTTATCTAAGATTTTTCTTGAAGTATGTAAACCTATACCATAAATATAAGTCAAACCATATTCAATTCTTTTTTTCTTTGGTAAATCTACACCTGCAATACGAGCCATAAATTATCCTTGTCTTTGTTTGTGTTTTGGATTTTCGCAAATAATGCGAACTACGCCTTTACGACGAACTACTTTGCATTTGTCACACATCTTTTTAACAGATGGTCTAACTTTCATGCTTTACTCCTGTTATTGTAAATTCCACTTTTTTACAACTGCACCAGGTTTTTAGAGCAACCAACTATTTTCAAAATAAGTGGTGATTTTGAAAATACTTCTTCATACAGTTTTATTGCAATTTCTGCAAAAGTGCTAATTATACTTTACTTTTGCTTTTAAACAACTTAGACTTATTTGTATCTAAATGTAATACGACCCTTATCAAGACTATAAGGCGTTAGCTCTACTTTAACTCTATCGCCAGGCATAATTCTAATATAATGCATACGCATTTTACCTGCAATATGACAAAGTATCACATGTTTATTATCTAATTCGACTTTAAAAGTCGCATTAGGTAAAGCTTCGATTACATTACCATCGATTTCGATAATATCATCTTTTGCCAATATTTCTCTCCTTTCTATAAAATACAAAGCTATTATTTTATCACAATTTTTCTTTTTAAATTTTTAATATTTTTTTACAAACTATAATATTTTTACTATAATTACAAAATTACTACAAAAAGAAAGTATTTATAGATGTCAAAAACTTTAAAAAGAGGTGATTTTAAAACTCTTTCCTTATCTTCTTTGGGTGGAGCTTTAGAATTTTATGATTTTGTTATTTTTGTATTTTTTGCTAATTATATTTCAAGAAATTTTTTTCCTAGTGATTTAAGTGATTTTTGGAAACTTTTAAACACTTATGGAGCTTTCGCGGCAGGATATTTAGCTAGACCAATCGGTGGTATAATTATGGCACATTTTGGAGATAAAATGGGTCGCAAAAAGATGTTTATGCTTAGTATATTACTCATGGTGCTTCCAACTTTCTCTCTAGCTTTTATACCTACTTTTGAAACTATAGGATATTTTGCTCCTATTTTTTTACTACTTGTTAGAATAGCTCAAGGTATAGCTATAGGCGGAGAACTCCCTGGCGCTTGGGTATTTGTAAAAGAACATGCACCCGATGGAAGAGATAGTTTTTATATTAGCGCTATTAATGCTTCTATGGCTTTTGGAATTCTTTTAGGTTGTATTGTTGCCTTAGCGATTAATCATTACTTTGATCAAGAAGCAATTTATGAATATGCTTGGCGTATTCCATTTGCTATAGGTGGATTTTTTGGTATCATTTCTATATATCTTAGAAAATTTTTAGAAGAAACACCTGTTTTTCAAAAAATGCGACAAGAAAATGATTTAGAAAAATTTCCTTTAAAAACACTTTTTAAAGAAAAAAATATTTATCTAGACATCATTGCTTCTATGCTTTTAACTTGGATGCTCACGGCCTGCGTGATAATACTTATTTTACTTATGCCTAATTTTATATCAGAAGTTTTGATTCTTGATAAAACAGATGCGATTTTAATCCAAATGTTTGCAATAGTGATTTTATCTTGTGGAACTTTACTTGCTGGAATTTGGGTTGATAAATTTGGTTTTTTAGCTACCGCTTTAATTTTTACCATAGGATTTAGTTTATCATGCTTTTTTTATTTTTATTTTTTCTATGCTCAAATTTTGCATTTGAGTATATATTTTTATTTTATAGCGTGTTTTTTTGGTGGTATTAATGCTTTAGCACCTATTTTAATGTGTAAAATTTTTAAGCCAAGTATTCGTTTTAGTGGAATTTCTTTTTCTTATAATATAGCTTATGCAATAGCGGGTGGTTTCACTCCTCAACTTGTATTTGCATTACATTCTTTGGCTATAAAACCTGAAAATCCTTTCGTGTATGGAATTTTTATTTATATTTTGTTTTTATCCCTGATAACACTGATAACTACCATATTTACTTATAAGAGGTTAAGATTTTAATGTTATAATTAAAAAAAATTATTAATTAAAAATTTATAAAATTAAAGGAAAATGATTATGAAAATTTTTATTGTTTTAATACTTTCTTTGTTACCACTTTTAGCATTTGAAATGATTACACCTATACCAGAAGGCATTCCTTATAATAAAGAAAAAGCTATTTTAGGAAAAAAACTCTATATGGATACAAGTTTATCAAAAGATAAAAAAGTATCTTGCAATAGTTGTCATGATATTGCAAATTTTGGAGTAGATAATAAAACTTTTTCAACAGGTATTAATGGCATAATAGATGAGCCATTCCATACTCCTACAAATTTTAATGCCGTTTTTAGCCTAGCACAATTTTGGAGAGGCAATGCAAAAGATTTACAAGAACAAGCCAAACATCCTTTGTTAAACCCTAAAGAAATGGGGTTAAAAGATGCAGATGAAGTGGTGCAAATAGTAAAAACTAACGCAATTTATGAAAAAGAATTTAAAAGACTTTACGGAGAAGTTACCTTTGATAATATAGCAGATGCTTTAGCTGAATTTCAAAAAACCTTACTTACGCCAAATTCCCCATTTGACCGCTACTTAAAGGGAGATAAAAATGCTATAAGCGAACAAGCAAAAAGAGGCTATAATGCCTTTTTATCAAATGGTTGTATAGCGTGCCATCAAGGACAAAATATAGGTGGAAATATGTATCAAAAAATGGGGGTATTTGTTCCTTATGATAATGGAACAAATTGGAAAGGACGCTATGAGATCACTCAAGATCCTCACGATCAATTTGTAGTAAAAGTGCCAAGTCTTAGAAACATAGCCAAAACTGCTCCTTATTTTCATGATGGTTCTATGCCAACACTTGATGCTTGCGTACAATTTATGGCGTATTATCAGCTTGGTAAATTTTTAGAGCAAGATGTAGTTGATGATATAGTTGCATTTTTAAATTCTTTAACAGGAGAATACCATGATCCACTCAAATAAAAAAACTTTCTCTTTTTTAAAACAATTCATCACTTTATCCATAGTGGTTTTGGTATTGCTTTTAACTTTGACTTTATTTATTTTTAATACTTACAATACCACCAAAAGAAATTCACTTATTATGGATTCTTTTCAAAAATTAGAAATTCTAGATACTAAAATAGATGAAATTTTTAAAAATAAACTAAATCTACAAAACTATGACATTAGCGTCAAACTAGTAAGAGATTTTGAAAATACTTTAGCTATTTTAAAAGCCAATGAAATAGATACTAAAAAGCTAGAAGCAATTTTTCAGAAAAAAAATACACAACTACAACATTTTAAATCAGCCAATTCTATTGCTATAAATTCAAAGCTTTATCTTTACGAAATTCAACAAGAAATCATCAAACAAACAAATCAATTAGCACTCACTACTCAAGAGGCTAAACAAATAGAATATATAGGAAATATTTTAAGCATTATAGGAACTATGGATATATTAGAACCTTTAGCGCAAAATAGATTACAAAATCTTGTCACAAATTTAAACGCAAAAGATTCTCAATTACCACAAGAGTTATTTGAGCTTTTTAATACACATTGTAAGATGATATTAAGTCAAATTAAAATATTAAAAGATAATTCTCAAAGTTTTCTTGATCAAGAACTGCAAAAACAAATTCTAGCACACCAAAATTTAATTGCTAAAAATATCAATCTACAAAATAAATATAATCTTTATACAGCTATAGGAATTTTCCTATTTACCTTAGTTGTATTGATTTTTTTCATACTTTTAACATTAAAAAAAGTAATCATACCTATATCTTTACTTGAAAAACTAAGTGCAAATCTAGCGGGAGAACATGCGAATTTAAGTGCAAGATTAGACATTGATAAAAAAAGTGAATTAGCTACAAGTGCTGGCTATATTAATTCTTTCATACAGATAGTGCAAAATTCAGTTTTAGAAGCCATACAAACTGCAAATTCAAGCCACAAAAGCTCACAAAAACTTTCCCAAAATGCTGAAATTTTACAGCAAAGTTCACTTTTACAGCATGAGCAAATTTCTAATGTCCATGAAATAAGTTCTGTTTTAGAAAGTCATATAGACTTAACTCAAAATCTAGCTAAAAATACTATAAAAGATATGCATGATATGCAAGAAGTTATGGGAGAAGTTGAAAAAACACTTAAAGAGTTAGTAGAGCTTATATTACTAAGTGGAGAAAAAGAACAAAGTGTTTTAAGTGCTATGGATATACTAGTACAAAGTGCTGATAGTATTGTAGAAGTTACAGCAGCTATTAAAGATATAGCCGATCAAACTAACTTGCTAGCTTTAAATGCAGCTATTGAAGCAGCTCGTGCAGGAGAACATGGTAGAGGCTTTGCTGTTGTTGCTGATGAAGTTAGAAACTTAGCTGATAAAACTACAAAATCTTTAGTCGCTATAGAAACTACTGTAAGAACTATAGTACAACAAATCAATGACAACAAAAGCTTGATGGATGGAATTCATCAATCCATGAGTGATACTTCCAACAAAGCTAATATCTTACAAGGTGAAGTCGGTGCTTCTATAGAAAAATTAAAAACAAGTATCCATTCTACTAAAATTATGGAAGAAAAAAGTGATGAGTCAAAAGCTAAAATGAATGAGTTAGAACAAAATGTAGAAAAAGTGACTGAACTTGCAAATTGTGTTAAAAACTATTCACTCGAGCTAACACAAATTTCACAAGATGTTTTAGAAAATGCCTCTAAACTTTCAGAAAAACTAAAAACATTTGAGTAAGAAAGTTTAAACTTTCTTACTTAGATAAAATATCTGCTTTGCCATTTATAATTGCAACACAATGCTCATAATGAGCAGCATTTAATCCATCTTTGCTTCCTGCTTCCCAATTACCTTTTAAATGTACCGGTGTGCCATCTTTTTGACATACCATAGGCTCTATGCAAAATACCATGCCATTTTTGATTTTAGGTCCACTTTTTGCACTAGCACCTGGTTCTAAATAATTTGGAATTTCAGGCTCACCGTGTGGCTTTTTACCTATACCATGACCACAATAACCTTTCAAAGGTACAAATCCTCTTTTAGCGATAAACTCGCCAAGCTCATATGAAAGCTCTTTAAAACGCATACCTTCTTTGATAATATCTATAGCATAATACAAAGCATCTTTAGCACAAGCAATCAAAGCCTCATCAGTGGCTGAAATTTGACCTATAGGTATAGTCCTTGCTGCATCTCCATAATATCCATCTATGCAAGTACCCACATCAAGCCCTAAAATATCGCCTTCTTTTAAAATACGCTCATCCCCTACACCATGAATGCAAGCTTGATTAAGCGAGATACAAATACTGCCTGGAAAACCATATAAGCCTTTAAAAGATGGTTTTGCACCATGATCAAGTATAAATTCTTCTGCTTTAATGTCAATTTCTTTTAAGCTCATACCCGGAACTATAATGCCCTCTAGATAGTCAAGCGTTCTAGCTACAAGTTCATTTGCCTTGCGTAGTTTTTCTATTTCTGCTGGTTTTTTGATTTCTATCATTTATATTTTCCTTAAAATTTTTAAAAATTTAGCATTTATGCGCTTTTAAAAGCTTTAAGGAAAAACCTTAAGTTTTAAAACTTAAGGTTTTAACATACACTTGTAAGATTAGTAGCTAGACCACCTAAAGAAGTTTCTTTGTATTTTGAGTTCATGTCTTTGCCGGTTTCATACATAGTTTTTATAACCTCATCAAGACTTACTTTTGGAGTTGATTTTCTACTCATTGCCATTCTAGCAGCTGAAATTGCTTTAATCGCTCCAAAGGCATTTCTTTCTATACAAGGAATTTGCACTAAACCACTTACTGGATCACAAGTTAAACCTAAATGATGCTCCATTGCAATTTCAGCAGCATTACAAGCTATCTTTGCATCAAAACCCATTACAGTAGCCATAGCTCCTGCTGCCATAGAACTTGCACTACCAATTTCAGCTTGACAGCCAGCTTCAGCACCACTTATACTTGCATTTTTCTTATAAAAAGAGCCTATTAACATAGCAGTAAGTAAAAAATTAATGGCTTTTTCATCGTTAAAACCAATAGTATGATTTTTAAGATAAAGCATTACAGCAGGCACAACAGCACATGCGCCATTAGTTGGTGCAGTTACCACTCTAGCTCCACTTGCATTTTCCTCTGCAATAGCAATAGCATATAAAGAAATAAAATCAATAATTCCTAAAGGATCACTTGTCATAGCCAAACGCTCATTAAGTCCTTTGGCGCGGCGTTTTAAATGTAAATTCCCTGGAAGAAAATCTGAGCTTGGATGAATACCATTATAATAAACTTCTTGCATTACTTCCCAAATTTCTAAACAATAAGCTCTAATTTCTTCTTTAGTGTGAAATTGAAGCTCATATTCATAAGAGAGTTTTGCTAGATCCCATGAATTTTCTTCGCAAATTCTTAAAGCATCGCTTGCGTTATTAATATCAAGTTCTAATTTAGTATGTTTTTGCTCACAAGCTCCGTCTTTGTGTTTTTGAAGTTCAGCTTCACTCATAACAAAACCACCACCTACTGAATAATAAATTTCTTCAGCAATGATTTCTCCATTTTCATTATAAGCACTTATTTTCAATCCATTTTCATGCAAAGGTAAAAAGTCTTTTTCAAAAATCAAATCTTTATCATAATCAAAATTTAATTCTTTTTGAGCATCTAAAACCAAAATTTTATCTTGCAAAATTTTATTAAACACACGATCTTGCAAAGCAACATTTAATTCTTTTGCTCTTAAGCCACTCAACCCCCATATAATAGCTTTATCACTTAAATGGCCTTTACCAGTAAGCGATAAAGAGCCATAAAGTTTGATTTGAATTTTTGTAATTTGTGTGATTTTATCTTTGATTTTTTCACAAAACATATTCCCTGCTAGCATTGGTCCTAAAGTATGAGAAGATGAAGGACCGACACCAACTTTAAATATACTTAAATTACTACTCATTCATCAGCACCTTAAAAAGTATAAATTACAGTGATGATTGTCAAAATACCTGTGATAAACACAAATGCATCTAAAGCTTTGTTTTGGAATTTTTTCATTTTAGATACAGTGTAAATTGCAATCATAGGCATTAAAAACAAGATTGCGGCAATGATTGGACCACCTAAGCTTTCAATAAAACCTAAAATACTTGGATTTACATAAGCAGTAATTAACATAACAATATACATTACCAAAGTTGAATAAACTGCGATTTTTTTCAAATCCGGATTATCATTACCTGCTAATTTGCAACATTTTCTAACTATACCATAAGCACCTTCCCTAGCACCAAAATAATGCCCAAAGAATGAACTAGAAATTGCTAAAAATGCGATTAGTGGACCACCATAAGAAATAAATGGATTATCAAGTTTATTAGCAAAATAAGAAAGTACAGGTATGTTTTGTGCTCTAGCTTCAGCAAGTTCTGCAGGAGTTAAAGAAAGCACACAAGATACCACAAAAAACATTACAAAAGCAAGTAACATTACAGAAGTTCTAAATAACACTTGATTTGCTTTTTGTACTGAATTTTCAGGATATTGTCTTTTTACACTTAAAGAAAAAGTAGAAATCGCTGGTGAGTGATTAAATGAAAACACTAAAACCGGTAAAGTTAGCCATACTATAGTAATAAATTCTTTTGTTCCAGGAATAGCACTAAAACTTTCAAACGACCATTGCGGGATAAGATATAAAGAAAATAAAAATAAAATAGCACATAAAGGATATACAAGCCACTCACATACTTTGGTAATTAATTCTTCACTAAAAAGCATAATAAGCATAAAAATACTTACCAAAACAAAAGCAAAAAGCGCCCTATAAAAAGGAAGTAAATTAGCTATAGTTTTTCCTTGCTCATTTACACTTGTTTGATACATAGCACTAATTGCGTTTGCGAAAGAACCATTTGGATCTAAAAGTGGTAAGAATTGATTATAAATAAAACTCTCAAAAGTATTAGTTATACCTACACAATATGCTAAACAAATTGGGAAAATTGCAAAGAAATAAAGCACAGAAATAAAAATACTTACTTTTCTACCAAAATACTCTTCAGCCGCATGAGTAATATCTTTATCATTACCATTTGCTTGACATACAAAACGACTTAAGGCTCTATGGCTTAAATACACCATTGGAAAAATAATCAAAGCCATTACAACAACTGGCCAAAAACCACCAACACCTGCTTTAATAGGTAAAAATAAAATCCCCGCACCAACTGCAGTCCCAAAAAGAGAAAGCATCCAACGCGTATCAAAAGAATTCCACTTAAGATTATCCACATTTTCTCCTTGTAAAAAATAATAAAAAAAGCTTTTACCTAAAAACTTTTTGTATTATTTTACAAATATGCTCTTGAGTAGTTTGGCGTGATTTTTTCCCTTTCATTTAAAGCAACTGCGGCTTCATTTGCAAAATTTGGATTTCTTAATAATTTTCTACCATAACAAACTAAATCACACACCTCACCCAAAAGCAAAGCCTCACCTTCGCTAGCACTATTTATAAGACCCACGCAAGATATAGGAATTTTAACAACTTCTTTTAAAGCCTTAGCATAAGGAGCTTGGTAAAGTGGTGCTATATTTGGCACTAAAGAAGGTTTGTTGATATTTCCACCTGCTGAAATATCTAACATATCAACGCCTAAATTTTCTAAAATCAAGGCAAGTTTTTTACTATCTTCCAAATTCCAACCACCCTCTTGCCACTCTGTAGCTGAAATTCTTACAAATAAAGTAATATCAACTTCTTTTTTTATACGCTTAATGATATCACACAAAAGACGCGCTCTATTTTCAAAACTACCACCATATTCATCATCTCTTTGATTTGATAAAGGAGATAAAAATGAACTAAGCAAATACCCATGAGCACTATGAAGTTCTATCGCATCATAGCCTGCTTCTTTAGCTCTTTTAGCACTTTGGATAAATTCTTGCTCTATTTGTAAAATTTCATCTTTACTTAAAACATGAAGTTTAGAAAATTTTTCACTAAAAGCGATATTACTTGGGGCTTTTGATATAGCTTGTTTGCATGAATTTTTACGACCACTATGATTTAGTTGGATAGCAACTTTAGCACCAAAATGATGACAAAGATCGACAAGCTCCTTATGTCCTCGAATTTGAAAATCTCCCCAAAGGCCTATATCATTATCAGCAATTTTTGCATTTTCATTAATCGCACAAGCTTGAACTATGATAAGCCCAACACCACCCAAAGCTCTAGCTCCATAATGTATCAAGTGAAATTGATTAATCTTACCATCTAAAACTTGTGTTTCATACATATCCATAGGAGGCATTACGATGCGATTTTTTACATAAAAATTTCCAATCTTTAGCTCACTCAAAAGTAAAGACATAATACCCCTTAAAATATTTTTTATATTACTATAATAGAAAAAAATTAATTTTTCTTAAAACATAGAGTATTTTAGACCAATATTATAATTTTTAATAGATTATTATTAAAAAAATAGTTTTTAATTATATTTTTTCATTATTAAAACTACAAAACACAATCTAATCAAATAAGCTTTTCTCAAAACACTTTAACATAAAGCTTTTGCGATGCAAAGGTGAATAACCAAATACTTTAATCTTTTCTATATGAGCTTTTGTACCATAACCTTTGTGTTTATCAAAATCATAATGATTATATAATTTAGAAAAATAACACATTTTTTGATCACGACTTACCTTAGCTAATATACTAGCGGCTGAAACTTCTTGCACTTTCATATCAGCTTTAATCATAGTATTAATACCCAAAACACCATAATTTAAATTTCCATCATATAAAATCTCATCTTGGTTAAAATGTTTTTTTATTATCTTTAAGCCCAAATTTAAACACTGACTAAGTCCTAAAATATCAATTTGCAAAGGTGAAAAAGCAAGGATTAAAAAATTTGAATTAGAAAGAATTTGCTCATATAATTCTTCTCTTTTTTTTGCACTTAATTTTTTAGAATCAGCTAAACCATCAATATTTTTTAAAAGCTTGCAAGCTGCCAAGTGCATATCTCCAGCTAAAGCTCCACGCCCAGCCTCATCTACTCCAACTAAAGCCATTATTTTTCCTTTATAGTAGTATATTTTTCTACTAAATTTTCTAAAGAATAATTTATATTGGCAGGTGAGCTTGAAGGAAGTTCAAAAAATTCTTGCTCAGGATAAAATTTAGCAAAATATTTACTTGCAACTTTACCTAATACACAAATTTTTTCTATATTTGCCTTATCTAAAATAATACTTATATCATTTGCTTTGGCATAAGAAATAGTTTTATCATCTGAATTTTTTATCTTACAACTTGCTATAACATCCCAAAGTGCTATATGATTTGCTTTTAAAAAAGCCTTTTGCTCTTGCACTGTTTTTAACTCACACTCAAATAATATTTCAAAAATACGCCAAAAACGATTTTTACTATGTTGATAATAAAAATTTTCTTCTCTTGATTTAATAGATGGAAAAGAACCTAGTATCAAAACTTTTGAGTTTTCATCAAAAAAAGGTTCAAAAGGATGAGTTAGAATTTGCATATTAGGCCTTGATAAAAATAAAATATTTTATCATTTTTATCAAGATTTTTAAAATTATCCTAAAAATTCTCGTTTGAAGTATTCTTTTGGAGCTTTACACAAAGGACAGGCATTTGGTGCTTTTTTACCACGGTGTATATGCCCACAAACTTCACAAACCCATAATTCTTCTACCTCTGAATTAAAGAAATCTTCTTCTTCAAGCATTTTTTTAAGTGCTAAATATTCTCTTTCATGCTCAATTTCTACTTTACCAATAGCAGTAAATAATCTTGCTATGTTTTTCTTGCCTTCATCTTCTGCAATTTGTGCAAAATTTGGATACATGGTAGTATGCTCGTAATTTTCACCCTCTGCTGCACAGATTAAATTTTTAGCAGTTTCTTCTAAAGCTTTACCATCTACTAATTCATGATAAGCTTTAAACTCAGCTCTTGCATGCCATTTTTCATTTTCTGCAGCTTCTCTAAAATGCTTTGCAATAGCATGCCAACCTTCTTCTTGAGCAATATCTGCAAATAAATCATATTTGTTTCTTGCCATAGATTCACCTGCGAAAGCTTTCATCAAATTTATGGCTGTTAAATCTTTAGTAATGCACTCCATTTCTTGACCACAGCAACTAAGCTTTCCACCACCTACATTTTGCACTTCTACTTCATTGCCGCATTTTTGGCATTTATAGCTTTCATATTGTCTCATTTAATATCCTTGTGATTAATTTAAGTAAGATTTTGATTGAAAAACTCACCCAAATGTTATTGTAGCATTTGGGTGCTAAAAGATTTTAGTATTTTAAGAAATATTCTTGAATTTTCTTAGGATCACTTGTTTTAGTTAAAGCAAGCATTAACAATACTCTAGCTTTTTGAGGACTCATATCACCTGTATCAATAAAACCAAGTTTTGCATCAGTATCACTTACTGCAACTCTACCAGCTACTACGCGTGAGCTTACCGCTACATTAAGACCTTTTTTAAGCAATTCTTTTAATACATCTTTTTGATAATCATGAATACTGCCAGCACCTGTTCCAGCTACAACTATACCTTTAGTTCCATTTTCAAACAAAGCTTTTGCTGCAACACCGCTACCATCATTTGCATAACTATAAAGAATATCTACTTTTGGTAATTCTTTTAGCTTGCTAACATCAAATGGAGATTTTTTAGTGTGTAATTTTGTATTAGTATTGTAGAAGAATGCTTTTCCATCTACTATATAACCCATATCACCCATATCCGGTGAACTAAATGCATTTACATTTAAACTATGAGTTTTCATAACGCCTCTAGCGCTTTGAATTCTATCATTCATAGCCACCATTACGCCTTTATTTTTTGCTTGTGGATCTGCTGCTAACGCTACAGCGTTGTAAAGATTTTTAGGACCATCTGCACTAATTGCAGTTGATGGGCGCATTGCACCAACTAAAACAACAGGTTTATCGCTTTTTACGGTTAAATTTAAGAAATATGCAGTTTCTTCCATGGTATCAGTACCATGAGTAATCACAACTCCATCTACATCAGATTTTAAAAGCCTATTGACTTCTTTAGCAAGTTTTAGCCAAATTTCATTTGTCATATCTTTACTATCAATATTTGCAATTTGATCCCCGCTAATTACTGCTAAATCTTGAATTTGAGGCACTGCTTTAATCAAAGCATCAACCCCTAAAACACCAGCTGTATAACCTGTTGTAGCTACCGAACTATCAATCGAGCCTGCAATAGTTCCACCTGTAGCTAAAATTGCAACTTTTGGTTTTGCTTCCAAAATTCCTGCTCCTAAACTTAGTGCCATAGCTGCGCACATTAACATTTTTTTCATGTTAGTCCTTTCATTAGAAATGATAAAAATTATAATGCAACTATGTTTAAATAAAAATAAATTATTAATATAAAAAATACTTTAGTAAATATTCATTAATTAAAGCCATAAATTTGCAATTTTTTTTAGTTTTTCCACATCGCTTGAAGCATAAAATTGAATGTTAGCTTCTTCTTGGATTGATGTTAAGTTAAATTCTTGTTGCAATTGCAAAGCTATAGCCTCGCCTGAATGAATAAGTTTTGTATTTTTGCCAAAATACTCTTCCAAAGAATGGGCGATTAAAGGAAAATGCGTGCATGCTAAGATTAGAGCATTAGGATAAAATTTAAGCTTATTAAAATAATACTCAAAAGCAGCTTTTAAAAAATCTCCTTGAAAAATCCCTTCTTCAACCATAGGTACAAAAAGCCCAGTTGCTTTTTCTTCCACTTTTAAAAAACCTTCTTTGATTAAAGCTTGCTTATAAGCGTGAGAATCCACGGTAGCTTGTGTTGCAATAACTAATATATTAGAGTTTTTATCTTCTAAAGAGTTTTTAACCGCTAAAACCCCTGCTTCTATAACTCCAAGAACCGGAAATGGTGCATTTGCTTTTAGAATTTCTAAAGCATGCGCGCTAACTGTATTACACGCAATAATAAGCATATCGACTTTTTTTTCTTTGAAAAACTCTAAAGCTTCTAGGGAAAATTTAATGATAGTTTCTTTATCTTTAACCCCATAAGGTACCCTTGCGGTATCTCCATAGTAAATATATTCTTTAAAAAGTTTTGCTTGAAGTAAAGATTTTAAAACACTAAGCCCACCTACACCGCTATCAAAAACGCCTAGTCTCATCAAAATCCTTAAAAAGAGAAGAAAGTAGAAAATCTACTTTCTTATAAGCCTACTGCACTTAAGGTTTGGTATTTATTCATATAAATTTGAGCTTCGATTTTTCTCATTGTATCAAGCGCTACTTGAACTACGATCAAAACAGAAGTTCCACCAAAATAAAAAGGCACACCAAACAACTTCACAATAAGCCATGGTAATGTAGCTACAAGCCCTAAATAAATAGAACCTGACAAGGTAAGTCTTGATGCTACTTCATTAAGATAATTTGCAGTTCCTTCACCTGGTCTAATACCTGGTATGAAACCGCCTTGTCTTTTAAGATTTTCAGCTATATCTTTTGCATTAAATACAATTGATGCATAAAAATACGCAAAGAAAATAACAAGTAAGAATGTTAAAAAATGAAAGAAAAATCCATTTGGATTTAAAAAGTCATAAATTTTTAACACATACTCATTTGTACTTGTTTGCAAAATAGTGCTTGGAAACATCAAAATCGCACTTGCAAAAATAGGAGGAATTACTCCACTTAAATTTATTTTAATAGGTATGTAATTCATAATGCGTTTGTTTTGATTTTGCATGATTACTTTTCTTGAGTAAGAAATAGGAATTCTTCTTTCTCCAAGCTCTACTACTATAATAGCCCAAATAGTAAGTAAAATTACAACTAAAATAGCAATGATAGTCAAGAAATTCATCTCACCTGTATTTACCAAATTTACTGTTCCACTAATTGCACCTGGAATTGTAGAAACAATACCGCCAAAGATGATCAAAGAAATACCATTTCCTATACCGCGTTGAGTGATTTGCTCACCTATCCACATTAAAAGCATGGTACCTGCAAGCATAGAAATAGCAGAAAGTGCAATAAAAGTATTCATATCAATCATAATAGCTGACTGACCTGCTTTCCCATGAAGACTTTGCAAGCCTATAGAAACGCCTATACTTTGTATCAAAGTGATAGCTATAGTAGCATAACGGATAATTTGCATATATTTTTGCATACCATCGCGTTCTTTTTTCATCTTTCCTATGTTAGGAAAAGTTGCCGCTAAAAGCTCCATAATAATCGAAGCAGTAATATAAGGCATAATGCCTAGAGAGATGATGCTAAGTCTTTCAGCAGCACCCCCACTAAACATATTAAACAAGCCTAATGCATTAGATGCATTAGAATCAAAAAATTCCTTGATAACACTGACATTAACCCCCGGAACTGGAACATAAGCTAATATTCTATAAGCAAATAAAAAAGCTAATGTTATGAGAATTTTATTTGTCAATGCTTTATTCATTATTTTTGTCCGCTAAAAGTGATCTTCTCGTCTTTAATTTTACTAGCAAGATCTTTAGCACTTGCTCCGATAAGCTTAACTTTATTTACATTTTTTGAAAGCTTATGAATGCTATTGATTGTTTCAAATGTAATTTCGCTAAGCTCTTTGATTGCTGTGATTTTTTCAACATTAATCACATAAGGTTTTTCAAATTTAGAAGTAAAACCTACTTTTGGTAAGCGTCTTTGAAGTGGTTGTTGACCCCCTTCAAAACCTCTTTTTTCGTTATAACCTTTTCTAGCAGTTTGGCCTTTTCCACCTTTAGTAGAAGTTTTTCCCATACCACTACCTTGACCACGGCCTATTCTTTTGGTTTTATGTGTTGAACCTGGTGCTTTTGTTAAATTCATTGATTATCCTTTAAGCATTGTAAGTGCTTTGATAGTAGCACGCACAACATTTGCTGAATTATTTGAACCTAAAGACTTAGTTAAAATGTCTTTAATACCTGCAAGTTCCACGATAGGACGTGTTGAACCACCTGCAATAACCCCTGTACCTTCACTTGCTGGTTTAAGTAAGATTCTACTTGCGTTGTATTTTACTTCTACATCATGAGGGATAGTTGAACCTTTTGTTTTAACTTCAACAATGTTTTTAAAAGCATCATCAACTGCTTTTCTGATAGCATCTGGAACTTCTTTAGCTTTTCCATAGCCCACACCAACTAAACCTTTTCTATTTCCAACGATAACTAAAGCAGTAAATCTAAATCTTCTACCACCTTTAACAACCTTAGTAACCCTGCCGATATCGACGATTACTTCTTCAAATTCTTCTCTATTATATTTTTCCATCGATCTTCCTTTTGGGTTATAGTTTGATTCCGTTTTCTCTTAGTGCTTCAGCTAATGCTGCAATAACACCATGGTATAAATAACCATTTCTATCAAACACTGCTTCTTCTATGTTTTTAGCTTTTAAAACTTTTGCAAATTCAGCTGCTATTTTTTTAGCACCTTCTTTATTTGCTTTAACACCAATTTTTCTTCCATCTACTGCTGCTAAAGTTACTGCTTTAGCATCATCGATAGCTTGGATATATAAAGTTCTGTTTGATTTAAAAACAGAAACTCTTGGAAGAGCTTGTGTTCCTGAAATTTTTGCTCTAATTCTTTTTTTTCTTTTAATTCTTAAAGATATTTTTCTTTTTAATACATTTGCTCTCATATTCTATCCTTACTTCTTAGATGTCTTACCAGCTTTGCGGATAATACGCTCATCTGAATATTTAACACCTTTTCCTTTGTAAGGCTCAGGTGGTCTAAATTCACGAATTTGAGCAGCAACTTGACCTACCACTTGTTTATCGCTACCTTTAATAATAACATTGTTTTTATCAACGGTAATTTCTATGCCTTCTGGAATAGCATAGTTGATAGGATGAGAAAAACCTAAAGCAAGTTCAAGAACTTTACCTTTTAACGCAGCTTTATAACCAACACCGTTGATTTCTAAAGTTTTGCTAAAGCCATCAGTTAAACCGATAATGATGTTTTGAGCTAAAGCTCTATAAGTTCCCCAATAAGCTCTACTTTGTCTATCTTCACCTTTAGGAGAGAAAAGAATTTGTGCTTCTTTAATCTCAACATTAACATTTGCTTTTGTATCAAGCTCTTTTGCTAAATTTCCTTTTTTGAATTTTAGCAAGTTACCTTCTAATTTTACTTCTACTCCACTTGGAATAGCAACTGGTTGTTTACCTATACGAGACATTCATTTTTCCTTTTTACTTGTCTACGATATGACTACTTTATAAGAATGGATACCGAATACCATAAAAAGTAGAAACTCTTACCAAATAGTACATAAAACTTCGCCGCCAACGCCTGCTTTATAAGCTTCGTCGTTAGCTAAAACACCTTTTGAAGTGCTTACTACGATAGTACCATAACCGTTTTTAAATCTTTTGATCTCATCTTTGCCTTTATAAACACGACGACCAGGTTTAGAAATACGCTTAACTTCATTAATTACGCTTTTGCCTTTTTCATCATATTTTAAAACTACATTGATGAATTTCTTTTTATCCTCTTCAATAACATTAAAGCTTTCAATATAGCCTTTAGCTTGGAAAATTCCAAGTAAAGCTTCGATAACTTTAGAATGCAAAAGTTGAGTAGTCTCTAATCTTCTCATCCCTGCATTTCTAATTCTTGTTAGTGAATCTGAAATTAAATCATTTATCATGGTTCTTTCCTCTTACCAACTTGCTTTTTTAAGACCAGGAATTAAACCTTCATTTGCCATTTTTCTTAAGCAAACTCTGCAAATTCCAAAATCTCTATAAACTGAATGTGGTCTTCCACAAATTTGGCATCTAGTATACCCTCTAACGCTAAATTTAGGTTTGCGGGCAGCTTTTGCAATCATTGATTTTTTAGCCATATTACTTTCCTTTTGCAAATGGCACGCCAAATAATTCTAATAATTTTTGTGCCTCTTTATCTGATTTTGCTGTTGTAACGATAGAAATGTTCATACCATGAGTTCTTAAGATTTTATCATATTCAACTTCTGGGAACATTAACTGCTCATCTAAACCAAAATTATAGTTTCCTCTTCCATCAAAACCATCTCTTGGAAGACCTCTAAAGTCTTTAACACGAGGAAGAGCTATAGTAATAAGCTTATCTAAGAAAGCATACATATTGTCTTTTCTTAATGTTACCATTACACCTACTGGGAAGCCTTCTCTTACTTTAAAACCAGCAACTGATTTTTTAGCTTTTGTGATAACTGCTTTTTGCCCAGCGATCAATGAAATAGTATCTGCAACATTTTGTAATACTTTTTGATCTTTTGCTAATTCCCCAGCACCTACACTGATTACAACTTTTTCAATAAAAGGAACAAGCATAGGATTTTTAATATCAAATTCTTTAACTAAAGCAGGTTTGATATTTTGAGTGTATTTTTCTTTCAATCTCATCATCTTATTCTCCTGCCTTTGCTACATTTGAAATATCCATTGGCATTTCTTTATTGATAAAACCGCCATTTGGATTTTTATCACTTGGCTTAACAGCTTTTTTAGCGATTTTACAACCCTCAACAATTACTTTATTTGTCTTAGGAAATACTGCTAAAACTTTACCTGTTTTGCCTTTGTCATCGCCTGCGATAACTTTTACCATATCATTCTTTTTAATTTTTAATTTCATTACAACACCTCCGGTGCTAGTGAAACAATTTTCATAAAGCCACCATATCTTACTTCACGACCTACTGGTCCAAAAATACGCGTTCCGATAGGCTCTCTTTTAGCATCAAGAATAACTGCCGCATTTTCATCAAAACGAATTAAAGAACCATTGTCTCTATGAATTTCTTTTTTAGTTCTAACGATAACTGCTTTTACTACTTGACCTTTTTTAACTTTACCATTTGGTAGAGCTTTTTTTACAGATGCAACAATTACATCACCAACAGTAGCGTATCTTCTTTTGCTACCACCTAAAACCTTAATACACATTAATTCTTTTGCACCGCTATTATCAGCAACTGCAAGCCTAGTAAAACTTTGAATCATTACTCAACTCCTGCTGATACTATAGTTTTTAAGCGAAATGATTTTCTCTTAGAAAGTGGTCTACATTCAATAGCAACTACAGTATTTCCCACTTTAAGTTCATTTCTTTCATCATGAATTAAATATTTTTTAAAGCGTTTTACGATTTTTCTGTATTTTGGGTGAACCACTTTTCTTTCAACCAAAATTGTTGCTGTTTTATCTCCAGCAATTTGAACAACAACGCCTTGAATTTCTCTTTTAAATGCCATTTTCTATCCTTATTTTAAAGCGCTAATTGCAGTATTGATTCTAGCGATGTCTTTTTTAACTTCGCTAATCTCTTTAGGATTAGTTAGCTGCATTGTTTTTAGCTTTTGTCTTAAAGTAAATAAAAGCACCTTTTTTTCTTTTAGCATTGTTGCAAGTTCACCTGCTGTTTTATCTTTAATCTCAGTATATTTCATTTTGGCTCTCTCTTGTAACAAACTTAGTTTTAAATGGCAATTTATGCATCGCTAAAGTTAAAGCTTGTCTTGCCATTTCTTCATTAACCCCTGCCATTTCATAAATAATACGACCTGGTTTAATGTTCATTACCCATTCCTCAACTGCACCTTTACCTTTACCCATACGAGTTTCTAAAGGTTTTTTAGTTAGAGGTTTATCTGGGAAAACTCTAATCCAAGTTTTACCTTGTCTTTTTACAAAACGAGTTAAAGCAATACGAGCTGCTTCGATTTGGCGTGAATTGATACGGCCAGCTTCAGTTGCTTTTAGGGCAAAATCACCAAAAGTAAATTCAGTCCCTCTGTTGGCATAACCTCTGTTACGCCCTTTCATCATTTTACGATATTTTGTTCTTTTTGGCATTAACATGATTATTTACCTCTTCTTGCTCTTCTAGTTTTTTTAGCTGGAGCGTTTTCTTCGGTTTTTTCAGGTTGAACACCCTTTTGTAAAACTTCACCTTTGAAGATCCACACTTTAATACCTATATTTCCATAAGTAGTATGTGCTTCTGCAAAACCATAATCGATTTTTGCTCTTAAAGTGTGAAGTGGAACACGACCTTCTAGGTACCATTCAGTTCTTGCCATTTCAGCACCACCTAAACGGCCTGAAACTGAAACTTTAATCCCTTTAGCACCTGCTTTTTGCGCTCCTTGAATTACTTTTTTCATTGCTCTTCTAAAAGCAATTCTTT
This sequence comes from Campylobacter sp. CNRCH_2007_0968H, assembly GCF_025773245.1. NCBI lineage: Bacteria > Pseudomonadati > Campylobacterota > Epsilonproteobacteria > Campylobacterales > Campylobacteraceae > Campylobacter > Campylobacter sp. CNRCH_2007_0968H. The sequence goes on from NZ_JAKMTQ010000003.1 coordinate 61,706, forward strand.
TTTCAAGTTGAGTAGCAACACTTTCAGCTGCAAGCTGAGCTGAAGCACCTGCTTTTCTTTCTTCTTTGATATTGATATTAACTTCTTTTTTGATTAAATCTTGAAGTTCTTTTCTTAAAATATCAACATCACTACCTTTTTTACCAATAATAATCCCTGGTCTTGCAGCTACAACAGTTACTCTTAATTTTTTCGCTGTTCTTTCTACAAGAATTTGGCTAATTCCTGCATAATAAAGTTTTCTTTTTAAAAAAGTTCTGATTTTATAATCTTCACCAATATTTTCTGCTAAATTAGCTTTTGTAGGAAACCATCTTGATTCCCAATTTCTATTAATTCCTAGTCTTAAACCAATCGGATTTACTTTTTGTCCCATATTAGCTTTCCTTTTTCACTGATGCTTTTTTAGCTTTTGTAGTTTTTTCAGCACTTGCTTCTACTTTACTAACTTCTACCAAAATGTGTGAAGTTGGCTTTCTAATACGACTAGCACTTCCTCTAGCTCTTGGTCTAAATCTTTTTAAAACCGCACCAGCATCAACACGACAACTTGAAACAACAACTTCATTTGCTTCAAATCCGCCATTTGCTACAGCACTTGAAATAGCATTTGCTATAAATTTAGCACCTTTATTTGGCATAAATTTCAAACTAGCTAATGCAAGCTCTGCATTCATACCTTGAACTTCTCTAGCAATCAATCTCGCTTTAGTTGGAGATAATCTTATGAATTTAATTAACGCTCTACTCATAAATCTCCCTTACTTACCTATTTTTTTCTGAACAGAGCCTTTGTGACCCTTAAATGTTCTAGTAGGTGCAAATTCACCTAATTTGTAACCGATATGATTTTCAGTAATATATACTGGGATAAAGCTTTTTCCATTATGAACATTAAAAGTTAAACCTATCATATCAGGTATAATAGTGCTGCGTCTTGACCAAGTTTTAATTGGCTTACCATCGTTAGCTTTTTTAGCAGCGATGACTTTTTTCATTACATGGTCATCAACAAAAGGACCTTTTTTTAGTGACCTAGCCATCTTACTTTCCTTTTCTTCTTGAAATTATTAGCTTATCGCTAGCTTTTTTACGGCGAGTTTTAGCACCTTTAGTTGGTTTACCCCATGGAGTAACTGGATGACGGCCTGAATTTTTCTTACCTTCACCCCCACCGTGCGGGTGATCAACTGGGTTCATCGCAGAACCTCTTGTTTGAGGACGAATACCTCTATGGCGGTTTCTTCCTGCTTTACCGATAGTCACATTTGACCATTCTTCATTACCAACTTCACCGATACTTGCCATACATTCAGCTAAAACTTGTCTCATTTCACCGCTTGCAAGTCTTAAGATAACATATTTTTCTTCTTTACCCATTAATTGAGCATAAGCACCCGCTGAACGGATCATTTGTCCGCCTTTGCCCGGTTTTAACTCGATATTGTGTACGATAGTACCCACTGGGATGTTTCTCAATTTCATTGCATTACCTGGTTTAATGTCAAGTCCGCTTTCAGCAGCGCAAATAACATCACCAACGCTTAAACCTTTTGGTTGTAAGATATATCTTTTTTCACCATCTCTATAAGAGATTAATGCAATACGACAATTTCTGTATGGATCATACTCGATTGCTTCAACTTTACCTTCAATACCAAATTTTCTTCTTTTAAAATCTATAATTCTGTAAAGTTTTTTAGCACCTGCTTCTTTATGACGGCTTGTGATTCTACCATTATTGTTACGACCTGCATGAGCTGGAAGTTTTACAAGTAATGAACGCACACTAGCTTTTGCTGTGATATCATCAGAGCTTACACCTGTAATGTATCTTCTACTTGGAGTATATGGTTTATAAGTTTTAATTGCCATTTTATGCCTCCGAACTTTCTAAGCTCACACCTTCTGGTAGCTTAACATAGAATTTTTTAAAGCTATTTCTTTGACCTTCACGACCTCTAAAACGCTTTACTTTTCCATCCATTTTTAAAGAATTAATTCTTACTGGAGTTACACCAAAATATTCTCTTAAAACTTCTTTTAGACCATTTTTAGTCATTTTTGGAGAAGTTTGAATAACTACAACACCTTGCTCTTGAAGGTTTAAGCTTTTTTCAGTGTAAAGTATTGTTTTTATATCAGTAATATCTGCCATTTTAACCCTCTTTTACGATAGATTCAAGCGCTGCTTTTTCAATGATAACAGCATTAAATACAGATACTAAATAAGCATTTACTTCGCTAATATCAACTACATAGCAATTTGCTAAGTTTCTAAAAGCAAGAAGTGTTTTTTCATCTAGTAAATCTTTTACAATTAAAGCATCTTTTAAACCAAGCTTTTTAATAACTGCATTTGCATCTTTTGTTTTACCGCTTTCAATGCTTAAACTATCTACTGAGAATAATGCATTGTTTTGTGCTTTATCGGCCAATGCTCTTTCAAGCGCTAAGCGTTTTTGTTTTTTATTAACTTTTTGGAAATAATTACGATTGTTTGTAGGGCCAAATGCTACAGCACCACCAACCCAAACATTCGTTCTTGTTGAACCTGCTCTTGCACCACCACGACCTTTTTGTCTCCATGGTTTTTTACCACCACCGCTTACATCGCTTCTACCTTTAGTATGAGCTGTGTTTGCTCTAAGGCTAGCAAGATAAGATTTTACATATAAATAAAGGTTGTGAGGATTAACTTCTGCATATTTTGCTGGAAGATCGAGTTCACTAGCTTTTTCAAATTTATCATTTAAAACAGTTACTTTACTCATTTTGCAATCCTTATTTTACCCATAGCACCATTAAATCCTGGTACCGCACCTTTTACTACTAAGATGCCATTTTCTTCATCAAATGAAACTACTTCATTTTTAACAGTAACTTTTACATTACCATAATGACCTGCCATTTTCATACCTGGTTGAACACGACCTGGCCATTCGCGGTTACCGATTGATCCGTGGCGTCTGTGGAATCTTGAACCGTGACTTGCAGGACCTCCGGCAAATCCGTGTCTTTTAACAACCCCACTATAACCTCTACCTTTAGAATTAAAGCTTACTTTTAAGATAGAAGCTTCTTTTAAAGGATTAAGATCAATATCACCTGCTTCTGTGTTTGCTACTTCTAAAGAAGCAAATCTATTATATTCAGCTGAAAGATTGTATTTTTTTTGCTGACCCGCAATGCATTTATTATTTGCTTTGCCTTTTACATAAGCAACCAAAGCTTTTCCATTTTCTACTTCACATACTTTAGTTTGAACAAGTTTAAGTAAGGTTACAGGAATGCTTGGTGTGCTGATTGTTCTACTCATACCAATTTTTTCTACAATGTATTCCATATTCTATCCTTATTTACCCATAGCTCTTACTTCAACATTGACCTCTGGAGCCAAGTCAAGCTTAGTGAGTGAATCTACTGTATCTGGAGTAGCTGCTACAATATCAAGCATACGAGCATGAATTCTCATCTCAAATTGTTCGCGTGAATCTTTATTGATGTGTGGAGATTTCAAAACTGTGTATCTTTTGATTTTTGTAGGCATTGGCACTGGACCTCTGATGTCAGCACCTGTTCTTTTAACAGCTTCTACAATTGCTGCAACTGTGCGATCTAGAACTCTGTGGTCATAAGCTTTTAGCTTAAGCCTGATTCTTTCCATATTTTTTCCTTTGTAAAGAACTCGTTAGACCCATAAGAATCTAACCACCATATAAAATGATGTTGAAATTATATAAAAAGAGCCTTTGCTATGTCAAGAAATTTATGCATTTTTTTTAATTATTTTCCTTTTAAAAAGGATAAAAATTAAATTTTATAAAATTTACAAGATTTTTTATACATTAAGAAAATCTAAGAAAAAATATAGTATGATTTCAAAATCTAAAGGGGCATTAGCTCAGCTGGGAGAGCACAACGCTGGCAGCGTTGGGGTCAGCGGTTCGAACCCGCTATGCTCCACCATTAATTACAAAGAAATTTATGAAATCACTACAATTTTTTTACGATAATTACCCAAAATTTCAAAAATTTGATGAAAGAAAAATTCAAATTCAAACCCATAAAAACATCATTATAAAAGGTGGTTTTGCAAGTGGTAAGAAAAATTTAATTTTAAATTTTTTATCTTTGTACAAAAGTGAAAATATACTTTTTATCGATTGTGATGATTTGAAATTTCAAGCAAGTGCTTTGGTAAATTTAAATTCGTTTTTAACCTATAATCCACAGATTAAATTTTTAGCACTTTGCAACTTTGCTCATAATTTTGACTTTGCCAGTTTAAAACACCTTAATTTGCAAATCATAATAAGCGTTTGTGATAGCAATTTTCATTTAGATTATTTTGAAGAACTTCATTTAGATTATTTAGACTTTGAAGAATTTTTAAGCTTAAACAAAAAATACGCTGACACTAAAACCATGGTAAGTTATTTTTTACATACAGGACGCAATGTGATTTTAAATCACAACTTTAACACAAACTCATCATACTTAAGAAGTTTTTACACTCCATTAGAGCTTACCATACTCAAACAAATTGCCTTGGAACTTGGGAATGAATTTAGCGTTAATGAGCTATTAAAAACACTAAAAAATACTATAAAAATTTCCAAAGATACCTTATATAAAAGCATAGAAAAACTAGAATCAAACTACACTTTGTATTTTGTAAAAAATCTTGAAAAGAATTTAAAAAAAATATATTTTTGGGACTTTTCACTAAAAAATTCTCTAAGCATACAAAAAGACTTTAGTGCTTTGTTTGAAAATTTGATTTTAAGCGAGTTGTTTAAATTTGAACAAGAAATTTTTTATACCAAATATTTTGATTTTTACTTACCAAGTCTTAAAAATGCATTTTTATGCTCGCCCTTTAAAGATAAAGATTTACTTAGTTTAAAAGTCAAAAAAATACTTAGTAAAAATCAACTCGCACTTTCGACTATTTATATCATCACGCTTTCACAAAGAGATGAGTTTTTCATAGAAGGGGTGCATGTGATGATTTTACCTTTTGATGAGTGGGCTTTAGGAAATTAATCTAACTCATCAAGCTTATGTTGATTTATGATAGAAATAATAAGCTTAGTATAATTACTTTTAATCTCTGAATATTTTTCCAAATGACTTGCCGCTTCTTTACCATCAAGTTTTTCATTTTGATTTATAGCATCCCACCGCCAAGCTCTAAATTCCTTATAAGCATCATGACGATTTAAATTTAGCAAGTATGAATCCACACTTTCTTGTAAGCTATCAAATATACGAATTTTATGAGTTTTACCTTCACTTCTTTCTTTTGGAATCAAACCTTTCTCACCCCAAGTCCATTCTCCAAATAAATTATTTGCTTCTTTAGCAAAACGACTTGTACCAGTTGCGCTTTCAATAATTGCTTGGGCTATGGCTAAAGATTTTGGAACTTTTTGGATACGCAGTTGGTATTCCTTGTGATCGTATAAATTTTTAACGCGATATTTTTCTTTTAAAAACCATAGTTTTTGCACAGCATTAGAATTTAGTTTTCTAAAATTACTCTTTAAAGCTTCCTCAAAAAAAATATCTATAAATTCTTTTTCATTTTCAATTTCTTTGAAAGAAACATCCAACAAAGCATTGATTTTTTTGATAAAAACTTCACGCTTTTCTTTTATACTTAAAGCATAATAATGTTTATCAAAACCTGCTATAAATTCAGCTTTTAAAAATAAAAAACTACTAAGTAAAATTATAATCAGCTTCAAAACAGCACTTTACCTTTCCTCTGAAAAATATTTGATCATCCTCTAATCTAAAATATAAATTTTCTTTGCTTTTTGGCTTTACTAAAATATCATCTTTAACTTTTTGATTTAAATAAGCAAGATAAAAACAAGCTCCCATACCTGTACCACAAGCTAAAGTCTCATCTTCTACCCCGCGTTCATAGGTTCTAACTCTTATAAATTCTTCATTTTCTATTTTAGCAAAATTAACATTTGCATTATATTTTTTACGCACTTCTTTGCATAAATTTACATCAAATTCATTTAAATCATCAACAAAAGTCACCATATGTGGCACACCTGTATTACATCCTTGCCAAATTCTATCTTTATGTTTAAAAGCTTCTTTAATATCCTTCACTCCGCTTAATTTAATCTCTACCATGTCATCATCAACAAATGATTTTATAAGTCCTGCTCCGGTTAAAAAATTTAAATATTGTGATTTTTTTAGATAATGATGAGCAAAATGAGCTGCTGCACGCGATCCATTACCACACATATTTGCTTTACTACCATCGCAATTATAAAATTCCCATTCAAAATCATATCTATCATGAGGCACAACTACTATAAGTCCATCAGCACCTATGCCCTCATAACGATTACAAAGAATTCTAGCTAACTCACTACGATCTTTTTTTTCACCATCTGCAAATACTACAAAATCATTTCCGCTTGCACAATATTTATAAAATTTCATTTTTAACCTTTAAAGTATGTTTTAAAAAATTTAGCACATTTTCTTCAAATTTTTCATAACTTGAAATATTTTTTATCACAAAATCTGCTTTTTTTAGTTTTTCTTCTATATCAAGTTGCAAATTAATTCTTTTTAAGGCTTCATTTTCATCTAAATTATCTCTTTGCATTAATCTTTTTAATAAAATTTCTTTTGGAGCATAAATCAATATACTTTTTCCTAGATCTTGATAATGATTATTTTCAAAAAATAAAGGCAATTCTATAAAAAAAGCCTTGTTTTTTTTATCTAAAATTAGTGCTTTTTGTAAAATTTCTTCTTTGATTTTAGGATGTAAAAAACCTTCTAACTTTTTTTTGGCGTTTAAATCATTAAATACAATAGCACCAAGCTTTTTTCTATCTATTTTTCCTGCTATAAGTAAATCATCATTATCAAAAAGTTTAGCTATGGAATTAGCATTTTCATTTAAAAGCTCATGAGCTATCACATCTGCACTTAAAGTATCAAAACCCAAATTTTGAACTATTTTTATAAAGCTTGACTTTCCACCTGCTATACTTGAAGTCACAAAATAAGCATTTTGCATAATTTAACCTTAAAATATTTTTAGTTAAAATACCTTTTAAATTCTTAAAGGAAGATAAATGAATATAAGCTATGAAGATGCGGGCGTAAGTATAGACAATGGTAATACTTTTGTAGAAGCAATTAAGCCTTTAGTAAAAGAAACTTTTAATGAAAATGTTTTAGGTGGCATAGGTTCCTTTTCAGGCGCTTTTGCCATGCCAAGTGGTTTTAAAAATCCTGTTATGCTAGCAGCAACAGATGGGGTAGGCACAAAGTTGCGTCTTGCTATTGATAGTCAAAAATTTGACACAATAGGCGAAGATTTAGTAGCAATGTGCGTGAATGATTTAATTTGCAATTTTGCTACGCCTTTGTTTTTTCTAGACTATTATGCAAGTGCAAAGTTAGATGTAGAAGTAGCTAAAAAGGTTGTAGCAGGGATTACTAATGGTTGTAAAAAAGCAAATTGTGCCTTAATAGGCGGAGAAACTGCTGAAATGCCTGGAATGTATCATAACAATGACTTTGACTTAGCAGGTTTTTCAGTGGGCATGGCTGAAAAAGATGAAATAGATAGAAGAAATTTTGTAAAAAATGGAGATATTTTACTAGCTTTGCCTAGTAGTGGGCTTCATTCTAATGGATATTCTTTAGCTAGAAAAGTATTATTTGAAGCACAAAAGCTTAAATTTGATGATAAAATATATGGTAAAAATTTAATCGATATTTTACTTGAACCTACAAGAATTTATGTAAAAGACTTTTTAAAATTAAAACCTTTCATCAATGCACTAGCTCATATAACAGGTGGTGGTTTGGTAGAGAATTTACCTAGAGTTTTCCCAAGAGGAATAGGTGCTATTATTAGAAAACATCATCTAAAAACTCCTGAAATTTTTTATCAAATAGGCCAAAGCGTAGAAGAAGCTGAAATGTATAGAAGCTTTAACATGGGTGTGGGCTTAGTTATGGTGGTAGATCCATCTAATGTAGGAAAAGTTTTAGAGAACTCAGATGCTTATGTAATAGGCGAAGTTGTGCTAAATGAAGGGGTTGTTTTAGAGTAATTAACTCCCTAGAGTTTGCTAATAAATCACATTGAGCTTAAAAATAAGCTTAATGTGATAGAGTGTATTTAATAAGGAGTTTATTGTTTTTAAATTATTTATAATACTAAAAACTTTTATAGTTTTTATATTCAACATTGGCGCATTCTTAACTTTATTGTACCAATTGTGCTTTTTTAAATTTTTATTTTGTCATTTTATAATCTGTTTTAAGCAAACTCTGGGCAATTAATTAAACACTAAGCCTTAAAAGGCTTAGTTAATCATTATTAAAATATAAAGTCAAACTGTAAAAATCCCGTATGCGAATGAGAATTATTTGCAAAAGTTCCATTATAATTAAATGACATTTCTAAATCTTCTGCCAAAGAAAAAATCAAAGACGCACTTGCATATTGATAAGTTCTTGGCAAATCTAAGGTTTCGCTTGCTTTTAAGTTTGCAAAATTTACTCTTGATTCTACTTCAGGATTAAAATTAATTCTTGCACCTACTTCAAATGAAGTGCTAATTTGCGGATGCCGTTTATTAAGCCATTTAAGAGATGCCGTACTTGAAAATAGATTTAATTCACTCTTATAATATCTTTCATGATTTAATGCTCCATCTCCATGCATGCTGAAAGCTTTTGTGAAACCACCTTCATAGTTTAAAGACACCTCAGGAGTAATTATATTATCTGCCCCATCTAAATAAAAATTCATACCAGTTCCAATACTTGCTCCATAACCATAGGTATCTGTATTACCATTAGCCTCTCTTTTTCCTTTATCAACAAATTTTTGCACATCATTTTTGGTATATGCTGCTTTGGTATGGAATTTAAAAAAGGCTTCTTTTATCTCATCTTCTAATAAAATATTAGAATACTTCAAACCAGCATACACTGTTTGCATTTTTAAAGAGAAATAATCTTTAGTATCCATATTAGCCTCTTCGGTTCCTACATAAGCTCCTAGCATACCTATATCTTTTAAAGTATGAAAGCCAGCCACTATACCTTTGGTATGTCCTTTAGAATAATCATTTGTTCCTAAAAGCTTAATGCTATTAGATGAAAAATAAGGCAATACAAAGCCGTGATAATGCTCATCTGTATCAAAACCTACTAAGTCTTTATTTGTTTTATGATTATTGTGTATTCTTGCATGTTTGTAAGCCATTCTTGATGCATCATCTAAAACAGTATCAAGGAAGAATGATCTCATCATATAAGTGTTAATTATTGTTTGAGCCATAACAGAACCCACACCAGCACTTACATCTGCTAAGGTTTCATATTGTCCTGTTATAGGATCATAAACTAAATTTAATAAATCATTGTTTGAACCAACATTACCTACTCCTATGTTACCACCACTACCAGTATTATTAACTATATTGTCAGGATTGATAGGTTTGCTTGCATCAAAATTTGGATCTGAAGTATCTACTGTGATATTATCTATATTTGTAGAACCACTTCCATTTCCACCTACATTAATAGCTCCATCAAAGCTACCATCTTCATTTGGTTTTACTATCCAATCTCCTACATTTACATTACCATTACCATTATTAGTAATGTGATTACCATCTTTATCAGGTTTAACTGTACCTTGGTTATCTATATTAACATCATTATTACCATTATTAACTATACCACCGCCGATATTACCATTGGAACCATTTGAAATAGAAGTATTACCACCGCCATTACCTACAGTGATAGAGCCACCTAAATCTCCATCGTTTTTGATTTCTAAATCACCATTGTTATTCTCAATAGAACCGCTTATAGAACCACTATTATTAATTGAGCCTAAATTACCATTGTTTATAATATTTCCACCTATACTACCATGACCACTATTGATAATCTTATCTACAGAAGAATCTTTACCTATAGATACATCCCCTGTTATTTTTCCATAATCATCATTAATGATATTACCTACTTTTGAGCCATTATCAACGCTAACATTACTGCTAATAAGCCCATTACCAGAATTAGAAATATTAGTAACTTCGCTACTATGATCAACTTTAATACCACCAGTAATCTCTCCTTGCCCAGTATTGATGATGCTTCCAACTATACTTCCATTATCAACGCTAACATCTCCTGAGATTTTACCAGTAGAAACTCCATTATTATAAAAAGAACTTGCCAAAGCACCATTGATAATATTCTCAACTTTAGAGTGATTATCTACTTTTACACTACCGCTAATCTCTCCACTTCCAGCATTGATGATACTATCTATCTGTCCTTTATTATTAACCTCTATAAAACCCTCTATTTTACCATTATCTTGATTTATTATACCACCTACTATAGAAGAGCCTTCTCCATCCACTTTTATAGTTCCGGTAATCTTAGCATTATCTTTATTTAAAATACCAGTAACCACACCGCCACTACTGATTAAAATAGATCCGCCTATATTAGCATTATCAGCATTTATAATACCAAATCCATTCTCACCACCTGAGATCATACCTTTCTCTTTAACCTCTATAGTTCCTTTTAAAGCAGATCCTCTGCTTAAATAAATTCCAGCAATTCCACCATGTATTGCAGAATTTTCTCCAGCTATAGTTGTGTTTTGATTTAAATATGCGTGATCAAAATACATCCCATAATCACCTCCATATACCACGCCACCATTTTTTATAGATATATCACTTGTAGTAGAACCTGTACTTAACAAAATACCACTTTCTCCTCCATAAATGCTACCATTATCAACATATAAATTTCCTAATGTTTGCCATTGACTTATATTTATACCATATCTTTTAGCTTTTATTATTCCATCATCTTTTATGTCTAGAGTTTCAAATTTACCATAAGATACAGCAATTCCATCATGATTTGATTCTATAGTGCCCGTATTAGTAATATTTTTAATCGTGCCACCACCTTCTAGCTTAATAGCTGCACTCCAATCATTAGTTCCTGTAGAAATTATATTACCAGAATTGTTTATAGTTCCAATATTTCCTCCATAAACAAAAATAGCAGCAGCGTTGCCATCATTAATAGTTCCGCTGTTTTCTAAATTATCTAATGTAGAGTTCCTAATATAAACACCATAACCATTTCCACTTATAGTTCCGCTGTTTTTTAAATTTTGCAATGTAGCACTATCAACTCTAATACCATGACTTCCACTTCCAATTATGGTACCTGTATTATTAAGCGTTTCTAATTTACCTCCATGATCAACTTTTATACCATTAGAACCACCTTTTATAGTTCCGCTGTTTTCTAAATTTTTTAAAGTAGTATTTTGGGTTGTTACACTAACACCAGCACTAGAGCCTTCAATTAAACCTGTATTAGTTATTTTATCTACAGTAGAATTTCCCCATATTTCTATACCATGATTATTACCATTAGCTGTACTTTTTATTGTACCAGCATTATTAATGGTTACATTAGTAGCACTACCCATAATTTCTACGCCATGTTTATTTGAGTTTGTAACACTACCATTACTTGTAATAGTTAATGAGTTATTATCACTTCCACTATTAATAGTTACACCATTACTAATAGAGCTACTTATAGTACAATCACTACTGCTACTACAATTACCACCACTAATATTTTTTGAATTTTTTACTTGTTTGGCTTTAGTGTTTTTAACACTACTATTAGAATTTTGATCATTTATAGTTACTATACTAGCATTGGCACAGGTTGCTAAAAAAGATATAGTCGCTAAAGATAAGAAAGTTTTTTTAACAAAAGAAAGATTATTGTTTAAATAAGATGATTTTAAAGTGGGATTATTTTCACATACCCCCCCCCCATAAAATAAGACATTAAAACTCCTTGATTTATTAAAATTTTTTGTAATGATAAAAAATAATTATTAATATTTTTTAAATATGATAGTGCTTTTGTTAATTATTTGTGTAAATTAGGATATTTTTATTGTTGTTATTCTTAAGATAATTTAGCTTTGATTAAAAAAAGCCTCTTAAAAATAAGAGACTTTTTTCTTATTTTATAGGATGAAGTTCATTTGCATAAAAGCTTACTGAATTCATACCTTCTTTGATAGCCCATTCATAAGCTTTTACTACAAATTCCCAATTAATGTGTGCGTAGAATTTTTCTAAATACGCAGGGCGTGCATTACGGTGATCTACATAGTAAGCATGCTCCCACACATCAACTACTAAAAGTGGAACTTTACCTTCAGTGATAGGTGTAGCAGCATTGCTTGTAGCTACTAATTCTAATTTTTGATTTTGAGTGTTATAAACTAGCCAAAACCAACCAGAACCAAATACTCCTGTAGCTCCTTTGATGAATTCTTCTTTTAAATTTTCCATAGAACCAAAGTCTTTTTCAACCGCTGCTTTAAACTCATCACTTAAAGAACAGCCACAGCCACAGCATGTTTTTGGCTTAATGCAGTCAAAATAAAAGTCATGATTATACACTTGAGCAGCGTTGTTAAAAACTCCGCCATTTGAGTTTTGTATGATATAAACTAAATCTTTTCCTGCAAATTCAGTATCTTTAATAAGATTGTTTAGGTTATTTACATAAGTTTGATGGTGTTTGCCATGATGAAATGCAAAAGTTTCTGCGCTCAAAAAGTCTCCAAAAGCGTCTGCTTCGTAAGGTAGTTTTCTTAATTCAAACATATTGTTCTCCTTTTTTTTAAATTTTATAGCATTCTAACATAGTTAAGTTAAAAAAGACTAAATGAGTCTTTATTTTTCAAAAAGTATTACTTTGCCTTGTTCTAAGCTTTTTGCTACATCGATAATGCGTTGGTTTTTACTACCTTTAAATTTTAAAGATAAGTCTTTTTGCTCTAAAATAAACTTCCCATCTATCAAAACATCAGCTAAGATAAGCAATTCTTTCATAGCTTGTTCTTGCAATAGCTCTTCATAAGTAAAACCTGTATATATAGTAAGATCAAGCCCTAAAGCCTTAATGTGTTTTGCTAGAATACTTAAATTTTTTGCTTGCATAAAAGGCTCCCCGCCACTAAAAGTAACACCTTGGAGCAAAGGATTTTTACAAATATCATCATACAAACTTGCTAAATCTTGCAAATATCCTTTGTTAAAATCATGTGTTTGTGGATTATGACAACCTTTGCAATGATGAGGGCAGCCTTGAGTAAAAATCACATAACGCAAACCATAGCCATCGACTATGGATTCTTTTATGACACCGGCTAATCTAAGAAAAATCGTGTTTAATTCTTGCATGAACTTCAGCTTTTTTAGCGTCATTAAAACGATCAAGCGTTCCTACTAAATAGCCTGTGATTCTTCTTATGCGTTCAAATTTAATATCATCTTCTTTTCTATGGCACTTTGGACAAAACTCATCTATCACACCACTATAACCACATACCGGATCTCTATCTAGTGGGAAATTAATCGAGCCATAGCCTATATTGCTTTCTTTCATACATTTTATAATGCGTTCAAAACTTTCTAAATTCTTACTCACATCGCCGTTTAATTCTACATAAGTAATATGCCCGCCATTATTTAACTCATGATATGGGGCTTCGATTTGAATTTTTTCATATATACTAATAGGAAAATCCACAGGAATATGAAAAGAATTAGTATAAAAATCTTTATCGGTTACGCCTTTTAAAATGCCGTATTTTTTTTGATCTAGCTTTAAAAATCTTCCACTTAAGCCTTCAGCCGGGGTAGCTATGAGTGAAAAATTCAGTTTGTCTTTGAGTGCTTTTTCATCGACAAATTCACGCATAAAACGCACGATTTGCAAACCTAAGTCCCTTGCTTCTTGACTTTGTCCATGATGAGAACCTACTAAAGCTATTAAACTCTCACAAAGTCCTATATAACCTATAGCCAAAGTCCCGTGTGCTATGATTTTTTCTACGCTATCATTTTCTTTTAAAGAATCTGAATCTATCCAAATTCCCTCGCCCATTAAAAATGGGAAATTTTTAACCTTTTTTAGACTTTGAATTTTATATCTATGAAGTAATTGCTCATACACAAGCTCTAATTTTTCTTTTAAAAGTGAGTAAAAAAGCTCTAAATTTCCTTTGGCTTCTATGGCTAAACGCACAAGGTTTATACTTGTAAAACTTAAATTTCCCCTGCCACTTGTGATTTCTTTGCTCTCATCATAAACATTTGCCATAACCCTAGTTCTACAACCCATATAAGCTACTTCGCTATTATAATCACCCTTTTTATAGTATTTTGCATTAAAGCTTGCATCTAAAAAGCTAAAATTTGGAAAAAGTCTTTTAGAAGCACATTCTATAGCGAGTTTAAAAAGCTTGTAGTTTGGATCTTTTTCATTATAATTAATACCTTCTTTTATTTTAAAAATTTGCACAGGAAAAATTGGTGTTTCACCATTTCCTAAGCCTTTCATCGTGGCTTTGAGTAAATTTTCTATTACCATTTGCCCTTCAAAAGAAGTATCGGTGCCATAATTTAGCGTGCTAAAAGGCACTTGAGCTCCTGCTCTTGAGTTCATAGTATTAAGATTATGCACCAAAGCTTCCATAGCTTGAAAAGTCGCATCTTGGGTTTGCTTTAATGCTCTTTTGTAAGCATAAGCATTTGCTTGTTTTAAAAAATTCTCATCACTATTTAAATCAAGCTTTAAAAGCTCTTTAAAGCATTCTTTTTCGCTTGAAACTTGAAAATTAGCATTTTTAAAGCATTGCTCGTCTAGGTTTTGTTCTAATTTTATTTCAAAAAAAGCATTTATAGCCTTTTTATACTCTTTTTGAAAAGTCTTTGCCACACCCTTTGCCATAGCAAAATCAAAATTTGGTATAGATTGACCCCCATGCATTTCATTTTGATTAGCCTGTAAAGCAATGCAAGCTAAAGAAGCATAAGATCTGATATCATTTGGCTCACGCAAACTTCCATGTCCAGTGCTAAAACCATTTTCAAAAAGCTTTAACAAGTCTATTTGACAACAAGTTTGTGTTAGCATATAAAAGTCTTTATCGTGTATATGTATATCGCCATTTTTATGTGCATTTGCGATATGTTTTGGTAAAATACACTCATCTACATAGTATTTTGCTCCTTCTGAACCATATTTTAACATCATACCCATAGCACTATCTGAGTTGATATTGGCATTTTCTCTTTTTAAATCAGCTTCTTTGGAATCTTTGAAGGTTAAATCATCATACAAATTTAGCAAATCATAGCTACCATTGCGGATTTGTGTTCTTTTTTGGCGGTATAATATATAAGATTTTGCAGTATTGATTAAAGCATTTTTTATTAAAACCTCTTCAACTTTATCTTGAATTTGTTCTACTTGTGCATGATTTTCATCAAGCAAAGCTACAACCTCATCACAAAGCCTACCTAATTCATCATTTTCTAATTTTTTATCAGTAGAGTTTATATTGGCTCTAAAAATAGCATTTTTAATTTTAAAAATATCAAATGCAACTTGACTTTTATCTCTTTTTGTAATAAATTTTATTTTCATGTAAATTTTCCTAAAAAATAATCTCTAGAAGCTAAAAAATAACGCTTTATGAAGATAAGTTTAGTACAAAAACTTGATGAAAAACTTAAAAAGATAAAAGAAAAATTCACACAAAAATTGTGTGAATTTTGTTTATTCTAACTCTATACCTTTTACTGCATAAAGTTTATCAATACCACGATTTCCAAACATTTTTTCAGTATTACAATCCTTTTGGATATTCCACTCATCTAGCTCATGATGGAAATTTTTGCAATTGTGAAAAAGATATGCCATAGTAATTACATTTTGCACATCCCAATTCACAACACTATGCTCATACGCATGACAGTTTTCAAAACAATGTGCCATTCTAGTAGTATTTGAAGTTTTCCAATGCAATAAAGAATGATTGAAATTAACACAATTAAAAAACATATAAGACATATCTTTTAAATTTTGAGTATCCCATTTTGATAAATCTTGATTAAAATTTTTGCAGTTAAAAAACATACTTGCCATATTTTCAACTTTAGAAACATTCCAGCGTGACAAATTTGCATTAAAACTTTCGCAACAATAAAACATATAAGACATATCTTTAGCATTTGATACATCCCAATGTTCAATACCTAAAAAATCCAATCTTTTAGAATAATAAAATACATAAGAAAAATCATCAATCAAAGATACATCAATATCTCTTAGAGAAATTCTTTCATTATGCACCAAATTCATTAACTCATTTTTGCTTTTAGGTCTATACATTTTGTCCTCCTTTTTGTATATTTTAAAAAACAAGTGTGAAGTCAATGTAAAAATTTACAAATTATTAATAATAACTTTCAATATATTAATAATAAGTATTTTAAAATAAACTTAATTTAAATAAGATAAAACAAATAAAAAATATTTAAATCGAACAATGTAACTTTTTGTAAAATATGACAATGATTATCAAAAAAAGTGGATATAAATATAGTAAGTGGTGACCCATACGAGACTCGAACTCGTGTTACCGCCGTGAAAGGGCGATGTCCTAACCGCTAGACGAATGGGCCATTTTGCAGTTTTAAGATGAAATTATAACAATTTTTACTTAATAATTATTTAAGGCATTAAAAAATACCTTAAATATCGATTTCTATCCCTACAGGAGCATGATCTGAGCCAAAAATATCATCTCTTATAAAAGCATTTTTAAGTTTATCTTTTAAGCCATTAGAAATGAAAAAATAATCAATCCTCCAGCCCACATTTCTTTCTCTTGCTTTCATTCTATAACTCCACCACGAATACTTTTCTTTAACATCGCCATTTATATGTCTAAAAGTATCTATAAAACCTAATTTTAATAAATCATCTATCCAAGCACGCTCAATCGGTAGAAAACCTGAAGTTTTTTCATTAGCTTTTGGGTGGGTTAAGTCTATCTCACGATGTGCGGTATTAACATCTCCACAGATGATAATTTCTTTACCTTCTTTTAAAAGTTTATCTAAATACATTAAAAAGTCATTATAAAATTTCATTTTAAAATTCAAACGCTCTTCATCTTTTTGACCATTTGGAAAGTAAATATTAAACAAAACTACATTTTTAAAGCTATGCTCTAAAACTCTACCCTCATCATCATCAAAAAACTCACATTTTTTTACCTCACAATCAAAATTACACAAGCTCATTACACCTGAATACCCTGCTCTTTTGGCACTATTTGAATACATATGTTTAAAAGGATATTCATAAATTCTTTTTGGAAATTTATCCTCGTGTGCTTTGATTTCTTGAAAGCCTATAAAATCAATTTCTTCTTTTTCAATCCAATCAAGTGCATTTTTATCACAAATTGCCCTTAGGCCATTTACATTCCATGATAATAATTTCATAATTTAATCCTTAAACTTACAAAAAGCAAAATCATACCATAAAGATATTAAGTTAACCATTTTTATTTATAATTAAATCTTTAATTTTGAAAGGATTTCATGAAATTTTTTAATATATCGTGGCTTAAATTTATTATTTTGAGTGCTTTTTATATAACTAGTATCAATCTGAAATTGTTTTCTTATATTCACGAAAATTTACATCCTCATAATAATGATATTTCCATTATTTTATATATAATTATATATTTTGCACTATTAGTTGGAATTTTCGCTTTATTATTTTTGCCTTATCTTAGCAAGATTTTAATGATTTTTTTAATAGGTGTGAGTTCAATTAGTAGTTATTTTATGATCAATTATGGTGTTATTATAGATCATGATATGATTAGAAATGCTATGCAAACTGATCAAAAAGAAGTACGCGATCTGATTAATTTTAATATTTTTGTTTATATATTTTTTACTTTTGTGATTCCAGCATTTTTAGTTATAAAAGCTAAAATAGAATATCACAATATCAAAAAACATTTAATCATTAAATTTAGCACTTTAGTTGTTGCTTTATTTGTTGCTTTTGGATTGCTTGGAATTTTTTCAAAAAGTATTGTACCATTTTTAAGAACTTATAATGAAGTAAGAGTTTATAACACTCCTTTTTATCAAATTTATTCAGCAATTAAATATATAAAATTAGAAGTTATTCCAGAAAAAGAACTTCAAAAGATAGCTTTAGATGCGAAAATGGAAAAAGACTTAAACAAAACTATGATTTTAGTCATAGGGGAAACCGCTAGAGCAAATAACTATTCTTTGGGTAGTTATACCAAAAATGATACTAATTTTTATACCAAAAACGAACCTAATTTAATATATTTTGACAATGTAAGCTCTTGCGGGACAGCAACTGCTAGAAGTTTACCTTGTATATTTTCAAGACACAAAAGAGCTACTTTTGACAATAGTCTTTATGAAGAAAATGCTTTAGATATTTTACAAAGAGTTGGAGTTCAAAGTGTTTGGCTTGGAAATAATTCTGGAGGTTGCAAAGGAAACTGCGATCGTATAGCACATAAATTGATTTCAAAAGATTATGATGAGAGTTTACTTGAGCTTGTAAAAGAACAATTACAAAATCCATCTTCAAGTAAAATCATAGTCGTTCATTTGCAAGGTTCTCATGGACCAGCTTATTTTAAGCGCTATCCAAATGAGTTTAAAAAATTTACGCCAACTTGCGATACAAATGAATTACAACAATGCTCGCAAGAAGAATTAACTAATACCTATGACAATACTTTACTTTATACAGATTTTATCATCAAAAGTCTTATTGACTTACTAAAGCAAAATCCTGCACAAAATGCTTCATTGTTGTATGTATCAGACCATGGAGAAAGTTTAGGAGAAAATGGAATTTACCTTCATGGAATGCCCTATTTCATAGCACCAAAAGAACAAACTCATGTTCCTATGATTCTTTGGAGCAAAGATAATAATTTAATCCAAGAATTACAAAAAAAGAAAGATTATAAATTATCTCAAGATAATATTTTTTCAAGTTTATTAGGATATTTTAATGTCCAAACTAAAGAATATGAAGAAAACTATGACTTATATAGTAAAAATTTAAAGGAAAATCCTTAATGAAGCCAAAGTATTCTTTATTTAAAAATGCAAGTTATGCCTTTAGTGGCATTAAATTCTTGCTTAAAGATGAAATGGCTTTTAGAATAGAATTTGCCATTATCTTACCTTTGATTTTTGTAAGCTTTTTTTTACCTGCGAGTTTTTTAGAACATTTTGTGCTTATTTTAGTATTAGTTTTGATTTTAATTATAGAGGCATTAAATTCTGCCATAGAAGCTTGCGTGGATCTTTGTACGAGCGAATTTCACATCTTAGCTAAAAAAGCAAAAGATTGTGCGAGCGCTGGGGTGTTTTTTAGCGTTGTTTTGGCTATAATTACTTGGAGTTTTATTCTTTTTAATATGGCTAGAGAATGGATGATAAAGTAAAAACACTATGCATAAAAATCTTTGGTAAAAAACGCTTTGAAATTTTAGAATTTTTAGCCCTTCATGCTAATGAAGATGGCTTTGTCTTTGCAAATATCGAAGAACTTTCTAAAAAGTTAAACATCAGTAAACCAACCATCATTTCTACTTTTAAATTTTTAGAAGAGAAGGCTTTGCTTGAAAAGCTCAAAAACGGCTTATATAAACTCAAATAGGAGATAAAATGACACTTAAAAACCCTTTGGATATGCATTTACATTTACGCGATGAAAGCATGCTTGAACTTGTAGCTCCATTTAGCGCAAAAGACTTTAAAGCAGGAGTTATCATGCCAAATTTAATCACTCCGCTTACTGAAATAAATACACTAAAAGCTTACAAAGAACGCATTTTAAAAGCATGCAAAAATGAAGATTTTACGCCTTTGATGACTTTATTTTTTAAAGACTATGATGAGAAATTTTTAGAAAAAGCTAAAGATGAAATTTTTGCTATCAAACTTTATCCTGCAGGCATAACTACAAATTCAGATAATGGAATTTCAAGCTTTGATATAGAAAAGTTAAAACCTACACTAAATGCTATGAGTGAGCTTGGCCTGCCTTTACTTGTACATGGAGAAACAAATGATTTTGTAATGGACAGAGAAGCAAATTTTGCTAAAATCTATGAAAAATTAACTAAAAATTTTCCAAAATTAAAAATTGTAATGGAACATATTACCACTAAGGTTTTGTGTGATTTATTAAAAGATTATGAAAATTTATACGCAACTATCACTTTACATCATTTAATGATAACCCTTGATGATGTGGTGGGTGGTAAGATGGATCCGCATTTATTTTGCAAGCCTATTGCAAAACGCTATGAAGACAAAGACGCTTTATGTGAGCTTGCTTTTAGCGGCTATGAAAAGACTATGCTTGGAAGCGATAGCGCACCTCATCCATTGCACACTAAAGAATGTTGTGGTTGTGCAGCTGGAGTATTTAGCGCACCGGTGATTTTACCTGTATTAGCTGAACTTTTTGAAAAACACTCAAATGAAGCAAATTTACAAAAATTTATTTCAGATAATGCTTGTAAAATCCATAATCTTAAATTTGAAAAAGATAAAATCATCACTTTAGAAAAACAAGAATGGCAAGTAGCGCAAAAATACGGCGATGTAGTGCCATTTATGGCGGGAAAAACTTTAAATTTCAAGGTTATTTAGCCTTGAAATTTAATCAATAATCAAAAGTTTTATCTTAGCTTCTATAATCTCTTCTACCTCATCTTTTACAAAGCTTTCTAACTCTTGTTTGTTTGCATTAATGCCATTCATACTCAAATGCCACAAAGCATTTTCTATCGCACTATCTTTATCTCTTTTTACTACTCTAATTTCATTAAAAATTTCACTCTCATAAGAAATATTTTGCGCATTTAAAAAACTTTGCAAATCACTTTCACAAAAACCTTTAAAATGCGTGTTAAAATGCTCAAATATAGGATCTAAAAAGCTACTTTTGCGCCTACTCGCCCAGCCTAAATATACTTTTTTAGAAGCTAAGCTTAAAAAAGCTTTATAGTCTTTTTCATTTTGCAAAGCAGGAGACATACTCAAAAAGGCTAAACCAAAATTTGTGTTATTGTTTTTATAAAAGTTTTCAAAGTCTAAATTTAAAGTTTTTATATTTGATATAGCGTGAGTTTTTGCATCTTCTTGTAAAATTTCAAGCATAGCACTAGAGCTATCTACACCCAAAACACTTTTTGCTTTTTGTGCTAAATGCAAAGTCCAAACACCACTTCCACAACCTATATCCACCACGCTTTTATCTTGTAAAGACCCAAGTTTTGCAAAAGTAACTTTTTGAATTTCGTTTAAGTTAGAACTATATCTTGCATAGCTTTTTGCTTTTTTATTCCATAAATTCATTATTCATTCTCACATTTTTGGCAAATTCCTTTAATCACAACACTTTTTATAATCCCTTTAATTTCAGGCATTTTTACATCACTAATCTCATGACATACATCGCATATAAAATGTGCTTTAGCATGATCTGCTAATTCATAAAAACTTTTGCGATCAAGTTGACTTTTATTAACAATACCCTTTTTTTCAAAAAGCTCCATATTTCTATAAAAGCTAGTTTTATTTGCTTTGAGATTAAATTGATCATAACTTAATGGGGTTTTAGCAAGAGATAAAATTTGCAAGATTTCCACTCGTAAAGTTGTCATAGAAATATCATGTTTTTTTAATAAATCAATAGCTTCCATAATTCTACCTTAGAAAATAAATGTATTTTACCACAAAAAAAGTTTTATAAATGCAACTTAATTTTTAAGTTGCAACTAAGTTGCATTATATATAATTACATAAATTTTAGATAATCAGGAGGAAATAATGTTAAAAATATTGTTATTGTTATTATCATGCGCACTTGCTTTTTCAAAACCCATTGTGAGTGTTAGCATACCACCTCAAGCATTTTTTGTAGAAAAGATTGCTAAAGATAGTGTTGAAATTAATATCTTGATTTCACCTAATTCTAATGAACATAATGTAGAATTTAAACCTATGATGATTAAAAATCTTGAAAAAAGCAAAATTTATTTTCTTGCCGATTTAGAACTTGAAAAAATCCTAGAAAACAAATTTAAAAATACACTCAAAAATGTCAAAATTGTTAATATTAATGATGGCATATCATTACTAGAAAATGATGAGACTGATGAACATGAGCACGATGAACATGAGCATGGTAAAAACGATCCTCATACTTGGCTAGATCCTGTTTTAGTAAAAATACAAGCACAAAATATCTATAAAGCTTTAAGTCAAACTTTTCCACAAAATAAAGACTTTTATGCAAAAAATTTAGAAAATTTTCTTAAAGAATTGGATGACTTAAATTCAGTAATCAAAACAAATTTACAAGATATCAAACACCGAGAATTTATAGTCTATCATCCTAGTTGGAATTATCTTGCAAAAAGATACAACCTCATCCAAATTCCTGTGGAAATTGATGGAAAAGAGCCAAAAATTCAAGATTTGCAAAAACTAATAAAAATAGCCAAAGAAAAAAACATAAAGGTTATTTTTGTCCAACCTGGTTTTAGTGAAAATTCGGCTAAAGTATTATCTAAAGAATTAGACGCAAAAATTGTTTTTATCGATCATTTGGCTAAAGATTGGGATAAAGAACTTTTAAAAACCATACAAGCATTAAAAATGGCTTTAGAATGAAAATCATTTTAATACTAGCTTTTATATGCTTTCAAAAAGTATTAAGCTGTGCTTTGTGTGCAGCTTATACTCCAACGGCAAATGTAAAATTAGACTTTAACGCAAGTGATGATAACATCAATAAAATTTATGTAACTTGGGAATTTTCGCAAGATTTTATAAAAATACTGCTTCAAAACTATGATATAAATTATAATAATACTTTAGACAAAGACGAACTTACTGATATTAAATATACTCTTTTAGATTATATAGAGCCAAGACAATTTTTAATGCAATTTCAATTTTACAATTTAGATGAAAAAATTTACATAGAAAAATTTTTAAATGCCAAATTAATCTTAGATAAAACGAAACTATTTTTCACTTTTGAAGTAAATCTTAACATCCCTATAAAAGAAAATAACACATTTAGCATAAGATTTGAAGATAAGGAAGGATTTTTTAGTTTTAAATTTATACCGCAAGATTTTATCACTTTGAATTCAAACTATTATCTAAGTGCAAATCCCAATTTAAATCTCATATTTTTACAAGCACAAAAAGGCAAAACACCAAATACAACCTTTGCAGAAATTCAAATCAAGCAAAGTCCAAATTTTATAGATGATCTTTTAAATAAATTGCAAATTTTTAACGAAAATATTTTATTGTATATCAAGCAACTTCTTCAACAAGAATTTAATATACAAACATTTTTAATATTATTAATCATATCTTTTGGATATGGCATTTTTCATGCTAGTGCACCAGGTCATTCTAAAATGCTTACAAGTTCGTATTTTTTAACACACAAAAGCTCATTTTCTAAAATATTTTATTTTGTATTAAAAATAGGCATAGTGCATATAATGAGTGCATTTTTACTTGTAAGCATTGGTATAATTATCCTTGAGAAATTACTCAAAGATATCAATATGGCTGGATTTATTCTTACAAAATTTACAAGTTTACTTATAGTTTTTATAGCTCTTTTTATGCTAAGTAAAAAAATACTTCATAAAAACTCTTGCTCATGCTCTTGCCACTCACATAAAACAAGTGAATGGGTAGTCATACTAGGAGCTTCTTTGGTGCCTTGTCCTGGTGTTATATTACTTTTTATTTTTGCGTATAAATTCAACTTTTTTTATGCTTTAAGCTCTGCTGTGTTTGTGACATTGGGAATGTGCTTTGTATTATTTTTATTTGCTATAGGGGCAAATAAAATTCACCAAAATGTCAAAACTATAAAAATAAGAACCTTACTAGAGTATCTAGCTTTGATATTTATGATATCATTTGGATTATTTTTATTCATCAATACCAAAGAAGGTGTATTTTAGTGGAATTATTTCGAATATCTAATTTAAATTTTTCTTATAATGAAGAACTTGTGTTAAAAAATATCAATCTAAGCTATGATAATAATGATTTTTTATCTATCATAGGACCAAATGGTGGTGGAAAATCAACCCTTATAAAACTCATATTTGGACTTTTAAAAAGTAAAAATATAATTGAATTTAAAAATATAAATTTAAGTCAAATAGGCTATGTCCCACAAAACACTCTAACTAATACCAATTTTCCAACTAGAGTCTTAGAAGTCGTGCTTATGGGAAGGATAAATCATAAAACTTTTGGTTTTTACACCAAAAAAGACAAAGAGTTAGCTCTAGATGCTCTAAAAAAAGTATCTATGCAAGATTTTTGGGATAAAACTATCCATTCTTTAAGCGGCGGTCAAAGACAAAGAGTGCTCATAGCAAGAGCTTTAGTAGGAGAGTGTAAATTGCTTATATTAGATGAACCTACAGCAAGTGTAGATACTAAAAATGCTATACAAATTTTTGAGCTTTTAAAACAACTTCATCAAAATGGCATAGGTATTATATGCATTAGTCACGACATTAACATAACTTTAGCATATAGCGATAAAATCGCATATTTAAACAAAGAAATTTTTATACACAAAAACATTAAAGATCCAAATAAAATCAACTATATAAAACACTTATACCAAAACCATTCTCATTTTTGCGATGTTGAAATGAGTTTAAATTCTTGCCTATGTAAGGAATGTAATGCTTGAAATTTTAAATTTTAACTTTTTTCAAAATGCTTTATTTTCTTGCGTGCTAGTAAGCATTGCATGTGGTTGTATAGGAAGTTTGGTAATGGTAAATAGGCTTATGTCTATGGCTGGTGGCATTACACATGGGGCATTTGGTGGCATTGGAGTAGCATTTTACTTTTCTTTACCCGTTTTACTTAGCACAAGTTTATTTACTTTGATTTTAGCTTTTATAGTGGCTTATTTAAGCAAACACTATCCAAACAGAAGCGATAGCATCATAGCTGTCATATGGGCGTTTGGTATGGCTATAGGAATCATACTTATAGACTTAAGCCCAAAATACAATAACGACTTAATGGCATATTTATTTGGCAATATATTAACCGTTTCTAATGAAGACATTTGGCTTATGCTTGGCGCAGATATCATTTTTATCATTATATTACTATGCTTTTATAGACAATTTGAAATCATAAGTTTTGATAGCGAATTTGCTCAAACTAGAGGAATTAACACTAATTTATTTTATTATCTTTTGATTTTTATGATAAGCTTGTGTGTGGTTATTAGCATTAGACTTGTGGGGTTAATTTTAGCCATGGCTTTATTAAGCATACCAAGCTTTATAGCAGAAGGTATTAGTAAAAAGCTTGGTTGGATGATGATTTATTCAAGTATTTTGAGTTTATGTTTTTGCTTAAGTGGTTTGATGGTGAGTTATTATTTTAATATCTCAAGTGGTGCTAGTATCATTATGATCTCATGTGTTGCTTTTGCTATATTTTTAGGAATTAATGCTTTAAAAAACTTCCCTCGTTCTTAAAAAACTAGCAAATTTTGGTTTGCCATTTTTGGTTAAGCCATTGTATTTAAAAGTAATTATAGCACCAATTGGCGGAGGATTTAAGCGATCGCTTTCTTTAAAACCTGAACCTATTTTAAAACTCACTTTTTTACCCTCAATCACTGCTTCACAAAGTAAAGATCCCATTTTACCTTCAAATTTTCCCTTACCTTCAAAATGCTTTTTTACAACACATTCTGTATCATCAAAAGGTTTTAGTTTAAAAGCATTATTTGATCTTTTCTTTTCATAAGGTGCATTGTTTAATCTTATGATTATACCCTCGCCCTTATGCAAAATGATATCTTGGTAAAATTGCTTTAAATGATTTTTATCTTTAATGGAAACTTGTGGAATAATTTTTATATAATCATTTGGATTTTTAGCTAAATACTTTTTCAAAACTTCTAATCTTGCTTCTAAAGTACAAGGATCAAGTTTAAATTCCTCACAAGCATTTGGCACATCAAAGACATTATAACTTACTTTTTGCCAAAGTTTTTCATCAGGGTTTTCTTGGCGTATTAAAGATGAAATTTCTTCAAAAGAAGCTCTTTTTATCCAAAGTTCTCCATCTAACTCAAATTTAGGAAAGTTTTTTGTGAAAAATAAAGGAAGTTTTATAGTATTTCCTGCTCTTGTTTGCATAGACTTACCATTCCAAAGACCTCTTATACCATCGAGTTTTTCACTCATGAGATAATGGCTTAAATTTACATCTTTAAATGCTTTTTCATCATAAACTTTAAAAAGCAAAATATCTTTTGCAAAAAGAGAATTTAAAAAGAGAGTAAAGAGAAAAGCAAGGCTAAAAAGCCTTGCAATAAGATTAAAGTGCTTTTTTAGCAGCATCTGCTATTTTAGCAAAAGCAGCTGCGTCATTCATCGCTAAATCAGCTAAGATTTTTCTATCAAGCTCAATGCCTGCTTTTTTAAGACCATTTATAAATCTTGAATAACTAATATCATTTAGTCTGCAAGCTGCATTGATACGTACTATCCAAAGACGACGGAAATCGCGTTTTTTGCGGCGTCTATCACGATACGCATAAACCAAACTTCTTTCTAATTGTTCTTTAGCTTTTCTAAAGTGTTTGCGGCGACCACTATAAAAACCACGCGCAAGTTTTAAAACTTTTTTATGTCTGCGGCGTCTTACAACACCTGTTTTTACTCTTGCCATATTTATCCTTTCACAAATTGGCGTTCGTTAAACGAATCTTGCCCTTTAATATAAGGGGAGTTTGAATGACTTTCGTCAAAAACTAAATTTAAGCGAGCTTAAATTCCTAACATTTTTTCAACCGCTTTAACATTGGTTGAGTGAACATACTTAGAAGTGCGAAGATCACGCATTCTTTTAGCAGGTTTTTTAGTCAAAATGTGGCTTCTATAAGCAGCACCTCTTTTGATTTTATTTTTACCTACTTTGAAGCGTTTAACAGCACTTTTAACGCTTTTCATTTTTGGCATGTGTATCCTTTGGATAAATTTTTTCATAAAAGAAAGCTATCATTTTACTATAACTATGCTTTAGAAAAATTAAATTTTTATGACACAACCTGTCACAAGGATTTAATATGATTTTATTAATTTTATAAAATCCAATAAAGGAGTCAAATGGCAATAGTAATTGGTATTATAGTTATGATAGCTACTGCTATATGGGCTATAGTTTGTGGTACTTTTTGGGCTTTATTTTTGTTTGTAGTGTGGTGCGTTATATTACCAAGTTTATTTTTAATAGAAAAATACGGAATTATAAATGTAGCAGTTTCTTATGTGCTAATTTTAGCAGGCGTAGTAGTACTTGCAAGGATAATTAAAAGTAAACAATACTAAAAACCTTGACAATACGGGGGGGGGGTATTGATATAATAAAAATTTAAATTGAAAGGAAAAAGATGGCATATAGATATGACAAAGATTTGGAATTTTTGAGAAACTTAAGTAGTGAAGAATTAAATGATTTTGTTAGTATTCTCACACATGATAAAGATAATACTACAAGATTTACGGAATTAATAACAGTAAATGAGTTGTATAAAAAATTCTATCCTGATCACAAACAGTATTTAGATTTAATTTTAGATGAGTTTCAGTGTTTTGGGGGAAACACCTTTGCAAATATCTTAAGAATGGGAAAAGGTGTACTTTATAAAGAAATTTTATGCGATGTAGCCGATAAACTTAAAGTTAATTATAATAAAAATTCCGATACAGAGATAATAGAAATAAATCTTTTTATGAAAATTTTAGAAAATTCTTTAGACCAAATGAGCAAAGAGCAAATCAAGGAAATTTCTCAAGAATTAAATTTAAATTTATCAACTTTTACAAAACAATCTACAATGGCAGCAATGCAATTTTTAATAAAACAAGGTGGTTTCAAAAGCTATCAATTAATAGTTATTGTTGCAAATGCCATATCAAAATTAATTTTAGGCAGAGGATTGTCAGCTGTAGTTAATGTGAGTTTAACAAAAGCGATGAGTATTTTTGTTGGTCCTATTGGATGGGCAATAACAGGGATGTGGACTGCAATAGATATAGCAGGACCTGCTTATAGAGTAACTATACCAGCTGTTATTCAAATAGCATATCTACGACAAAGTTATAATATGAAACAAAACAACCAAAAACTATTATAAAAGAGACCACTATGATAGATAATAAAGAACTTATAAACGATTATGAACTTTTAGAAAATGATTTGAAAGAGATATCACAAAGAGAACAACTTAAAATTAATATAAATCAAAACTTAGAAGAAGCCTTGCAAGAACTAAAAAACATAGAAACACAACTACCAAAAGAGCAAAGTAAAAAACTTTTTGAGCAATGCACCCAAAACGCACTTGATGCTATAACAAGTCATTTTGGATTGGCTGCTATTGTTCTAGATTCTCAAGACGGTGGTAATGTAAGCACCACACATAATGCCAGGAAAGATATATATGCCAACGAAAACGATAAGCAACAATATGAAAAACGTGAAAAATACTGTTCAAAAAAATATCATAATGGGGAATACAATAAAATAAATAATAAACTAAAAAAAGAAATAGAAGAGGGAAGATTATATGATTATGCAACTGGAAAGATGATTAAGCCAAAAGACAATACTCAGCTAGATCATGTTGTTTCAGCCAAAGAAATTCATGAAGATCGTGCAAGAATTTTAGCTAATGCTGATGGTGTATCTTTAGCTAATACACCTCAAAATCTAAAAAAAACAGATGCTAAGATAAATAATTTTAAAAGAGATAATAGCGCAACAAAAACTTTAGAGAAATTAGAAGGACAGATACAAATATTAACCGAAAAAGAAATAAAAAATGGAAAACTATCCTTAAAAGATCAAAAAAATATAGAAAGATTATTGGATATGCAATGTAAAATTGATGATGAAAAATTTATAGAAGAATATAATCATCAAAAAAAACATATTGATAGTGAAATTGATAAAATTTACTATACAAGCCTAAAACCTTACAAAGAAGCTTTGATAACCGGAGCTAAAGACTCTACAAAAATGATTGTATATTCAGCACTTGGAATGATTTTAAGAGACTTTTTCAAAAGCTTAATGATAGAAATTAGAAAAACATTTAAAGAATTTGGAAACGAGAGTTTTAGTGATATATTCAAAAGATTTAAAGATAGAATCCATTACATTTGGGATGATATCAAAAAGAAATGGAAAAATATTTTTGCAAGTTCTTTAGAGGCAGGAATTCAAGCATTTTTATCTAATTTAGTTGTATTTGCTATAAATACTATATTTACAACTTTAAAAAGAATAGTTCAAGTTATTCGTGCTGGCTTTACTTCTTTATATAATGCGATAAAAATTATTATAAATCCTCCAAAAGATATGCCTAAAGAAGATATATATTTTGAGGCTGCTAAAATTTTTACAGCAGGTATTATCGCCTCACTCACAATGCTAGGAAGTGAGGCGATAAATAAATGGCTTATAACTATACCTGGGCTTAATGTTTTATTATCTTTACCTATACCATTTACGAGTGAAACTATAGGTGATGCAATTTCATTAAGTATAAGTGCTGCTTTTGGAGCTATTGTTAGCACTATTGTTGTTTTTTATATGGATAAATGGAAAAACAACTCCAAAATAGGAAATTTACGATTACAGCTTGTTACTCAAAGTGGTGTTATTTTAAATTGTAAAATAGCTCAAACATGGCTTATGCTAGATGATGCATATATTTTTTTAACACATGCAATAAATTCTATAAAAGAAAAGAATTTAATACTACAAAACAATCTCACTCAAGAGCTAAATACTTATAAAAAGATGGACGAGGAAAGAAAAACTAAAATATCTAATCTGAAGAAAAAGATTCTTGATCTAAAGGAATTGCATGATTAGTTATAGTAAAAGTAAACATAAAATTAGTATAATAAATTCACATGAATGTTTAACAAAAACAAATACACCTAATAAAAATGCAAATTCGCAAGAAGTAGCTAACATACTTAATAATAAAATTCACAAAGCTTCTAAAAAAATCATAGAGGCAAAAAAAGTTGCAAAATTAGCTAAAAATACTAAAAATACTTTTTTGGAAAATATGGCAAAAAATATACCTTTTGCTGGAATTTTTATTGATAGTGAAGAGATTAAAAAAATAAATATTCTAATAGAATTAAACATGATGAATATAGAGGCTATTGAAGCACAAAATGATTTAATTCAAGAAGTTATAAAACTCACATGTTATAGCATAGAATTTATAAATGACACAATCAACGATCTACAATTAATAATTTCCAAAACAAATGAAAATTATAGGACTAGCATTACAGAATTATCTTATGATACAAATGAAATTTTAGAAATATATAATGAACTTACAGATATTGTAATAAATCAAATGCAAGATCATACAAAACATTTTCAAGAAATTCAAATAAAAATAGAAAAAAATGAAGATGAAGTAAATCTAATTAAACAACAACAAAAAAACTTCACCGAAACTATTGAGTTACAAGAAAATAAAATAAACTCACTTAATAAAGATTTACTATTATCTTCAAAAAAAATCGACAATTTATCAATGCAACAAAATGAATTTATGCAAAAATATGAAAACCAAATAGCAAATTTATCGAAAGATATTATGCAGGAATTGGAAAATATAAAAACTGTAATAAAAAAACACGAAAATCTATTAGATAATAATATATTAAAAATAGTTTCTATTACATCTTTGGGGATTGCAATAATAGCAATTTTATTGCAATATATACAATAAACCATGCTAAACAAACTACCCCAACTTTTTTCATTGCTTTTTAGTTATAAATTAAACATCTTTAACATCATCTCAAAGCCAAAGCAAGCTTATACTTACACCAAGTTTGCTTTAGAGCTAAAAGAGCTTTATGAAAAAGAAAACGACAAAACCGAAGCTGCTTTTATCATCCTAGATAGAGTACTTAAATTTAAAAAAGAAAATCCTGATGATTTTAATGATTTTTTAAAGCTTATTCAAGAGCTTTTAACTACCTATGAAAACGATCCAAAAACAATCAAACAAAACATCAAAGATTTGCTAAAATAAACAAAAATAAAAAAAGGTTGTATATGGAAAAAGACAAGCTTTCTACGCGTTTAGTTTCTATACTGCAGTGTTTAAACAATGGAGAGCGTTTTAGCTTAAAAGAGCTTGCGCAAGAATTTAATGTCAGCATTCGCACCATACAAAGAGACTTACATAAACGCCTTGCTTTTATCCCTATAAAAAAAGAAAATGGAAAGTATTTTTTAGAAGGCTATGTTTTAGGAAAATTAAGCTTTAAAGATATACAAAATTTTGCTATTTTAAGCGGTATAGGTAGGCTTTATCCTAGTTTAGATAAAGAGTTTTTAAACGACTTGCTTAATGAAAAAATCAATAAAGCCTTTTTAGTCAAAACCCAAAGCTATGAAACACTTGATAGAGAAGTTTTTGAAGAACTAAGTGCAGCTATCATAGCAAAATATCCCATTAGTTTTTACTACAAAGAAAAACACAGAAAAGCTAATCCATACAAACTCATCAATATTGACCACATATGGTATCTTTTAGCAGATGAAAACGATACTTTAAAAACCTTTACTTTTTCTAAAATCACACAACTAAGAGTGGAAAAGAAAGAAATTTTTACCCCAAAAGAAGAGTTTTTAAAACAAATTCAAAAAGATCAAAGCAACTGGATTAGTAAAGAAAACAAAGAAGCTATTTTAAAACTTGATAAAAAAGCTAAAGAATATTTCTTAAGAAAAAATGCCCTTACTAAATACGAATTTATAGATGAGGATGAAAATTTTATTTACATCAAAGCATTTTATACCTATGATGATGAACTTTTAAATTTAATAAGATATTGGATACCATATATTAAAATAAACAAGCCTATCGCTTTAAAAGAAAAACTTTTTGAGCAGTTAAATACATACATGCAAGATTAGCGTTTTTTTAATATATAGAGTTGTTCTTGTATATGCATAGAGCGTTTAGAAAGGTTTCTACTAGCTCTAAAGGCATTATACTTTTGCTCAAGCACAAAACATTCTCCAAGACTTTGAAGTCTTTTTGTGAAATTTTCTTTTTTTACAAAACCCTCACAATTATAAGAAAGCAATACAATCTTGGCTTTTAAATCATTTATCAAATCAAACAAAGCATCTTCGGCTTTTTTTTCTTTGTTAAAAGCACTGCGGTTCCAGTCTTTTGGTATGCCAGAAACCTTTGAAATTTCCTTTGGCTTTTTATAATTAGCAATTAAATTTAACATAAAATAATTTGATCCATAAGGATGTTGATTATAAGGTGGGTCTAAATACGCCACATCAAAGCTATCAAGCTCTTTAGCTAAAATATTTGCATCTTTTTGAAAAACCTCATACCCACAAGTAAAATTTGAAAAAATAGGCATTTTTAAAGCTATATCGCCTTTTATACGACTAAGCGCATTTGCTCCATTTCCTCCAAATTTTCCCACTCCATTTTTATCTTTATAAAAGCCTTTAAAAACCCCGCTTGTATTTGCATGCACACTTGCTTCGTAGATAAGCGGTGCGATAAAGTATTTTTGTATATTACTTGGCAGGCTTGAAATTTTTTCTCGCATAGAGTCTAAATACATCGCATTTTTAAGCGTGTAGAAAACTCTTTCATTCTTTTGGATATACTCATCATCATTTGGCGCATAAAGCTTACTTATAAAGCCTTTTTTGAGTTTTAAATCAGAAATTAAAAAATCATAATATTTTTGTAATTCTTGTAAAAATTGTGCATTTTGATTGCTTAAATAACACTCATTGATGATTTTAGAATAATCTTCCAAATCATTTGCCATGATAAAACTCGCATAAGGCTTCACAAAACGCGAAACTACCCCAGAGCCACTAAATACATCACAAAAACTAAATTTGTCTTTTTTAAGCTCATTTTGTGCGAATTTAAAGCCTTGATTTAAAAACTCAAGCAAGGATCTTTTATTACCAAGATAAGTTATGATTTGTTCTTTTAAAAATTGTGGATTTTCTTCTAGCATAAGTTTAAAATACAAGCCTTAAAAAGGCTTGTGATTATTTTTTCTTTTTAGGAGTTACTAGCATATTTACATAGCGTCCTTCGAGTAAAGGCTCTTTGTCTCTATCTGCTATATCTTCAACCATTTGCCAAATTTTTTCAAGCAAAGCTACCCCTGCTTCGGGAGAGCCCATCTCACGACCTTTTAAAAACACTCTAAATTTCACATGCTTGCCTTGCTCTAAAAACTCGCTTGCATGTTTGACTTTATAATTAATGTCATTTTGAGCGATTTTCACAGAAAGTTTGATTTCTTTTATATCAATAACTTTTTGTTTTTTCTTTGCTTCTTTTTGTTTCTTTTCTTGTTGATAACGGAATTTTCCATAATCCATTATCTTACATACAGGTGGTTTGGCTTCAGGGGCTATCATCACCAAATCAAGCCCTAGTCTATTTGCTATATCTAGTGCTTCATCACTACTAATAATGCCATAAACCTTGCCATCATCACCTATACATCTGATCTCATCTGCTTGAATTTCTTCATTTAGCAATACTTCTTTTTCTTTACTCAAAAGCGTACCTCACTTAATTTCTCCTTTATTAGGGTTATAAATTCATCTAAAGTCATTGTTTTTTGTTCTTTTGCTCTTCTATCTCTTAAAGCCACACTTTTGTTTGCTACTTCTTCATCACCTAAAACAAGTATCATAGGCACATGTGCTTTTTCGGCTGTGCGGATTTTTTTATTTAAGCTTTCATTTTTATTATACACTTCACTATCAATGCCAAGTTCTAAAAGTTTTCTTGCTATTTCTTTTGCATACTCATGATGATTTTGCGAAATAGGCACTATAGCTATTTGAGTTGGTGCTATGAAAAATGGCAACTCACCCGCATAATGCTCTACTAAAATTCCTATAAATCTTTCAAAAGAACCCAAAATAGCACGATGAAGCATTACAGGTTGTTTTTTCTCATTATCTGCGTCTGTGTATTCGAGTTTAAAACGGCTTGGTAAGTTAAAATCTACTTGTATAGTTCCACACTGCCATTTTCTTTTTAGCGCATCAGTGATTTTAATATCGATTTTTGGACCATAGAAAGCTCCACCGCCCTCATCAATGCCATATTTTAAACCTTGTTCATCTAAAGCTTCTTTTAAAGCCTTTGTAGCTATGTCCCAAATTTCATCATCACCTATTGCTTTTGCTGGGCGCGTTGAAATTTCCATTTCATAATCAAATTCAAAAGCTTTCATCAAAGTATCAACAAAGCTTAAAATTTCTAAAACTTGTTCTTTTATCTGACTTGGCATACAAAAAATATGCGCATCATCTTGGGTAAATTCTCTTACCCTAAAAAGTCCGTGTAAAACTCCACTTTTTTCATGGCGGTGCACCACGCCGTATTCAAAAAACTTCAAAGGTAAATCACGATAGCTTCTAACATCGCTTTGATAAATTTTAATATGTCCTACACAATTCATCGGCTTAATGCCGTATTCTTGCTCATCAATTTGCGTAAAATACATATTTTCTTTATAGTTTGCATAATGCCCACTAATTTTCCACGCATCAGCTTTTAAAAGCTCAGGTCCACGCACAGGCTCATAGCCTCTTAATCTATGTGCTTTATATAATAAATGTTCTAATTTACTTCTTAATTTTGCACCATTGCTAAGCCATATAGGAAGCCCACCGCCTATTTCATCATCAAAAGCAAAAAGTTTCATTTCATTACCAAGTTTTCTGTGATCTCTTTTTTTAGCTTCTTCAATGATTTTTAAGTATTCATTTAAACTTTCTTTATCTGCAAAAGCAGTACCATAAATTCTTGTGAGCATTTCTCTTTTTTCATCACCACCCAAATACGCTCCCGCTACACGAGTAAGCTTGAAAAATCTTAAATACCTAGTATTTGGTACATGAGGCCCACGGCATAAATCTTCAAATTCGCCTTGCTTATAAATACTTACTTTTCCATCAGGAATTCTTAGTAAAACTTCTTGTTTTAAATCATCATTAGCAAATTTTTCTTTAACCTCAGTCTTTGAGAGTTCATATTTTGTGATGTCTAGCTTTGCTTCAGCTAGTTCTTTCATTTTCTTTTCGATTTTGCTTAAGTCTTCTTCTGAAATCTTACTATCAACTCTAAAATCATAATAAAACCCATCTTCTATCACAGGTCCTACGAAAAATTTAGCCTCTGGATACAAACTTTTAATCGCTTGAGCCATTAAATGCGCACAAGAGTGGCGGATAACTTCTAAACTTTCTTTAGAGTTATCAAAATAAATCGGAGTTAAATTTGTATCATTGTTAAAACTTTGAGTATCTACTAAAGTTTCATTATTTGCATATGCAATTATATCTTTTGTCATTTCTACCCTTAACACTCACTAACCTTGTGAGCTTAAATTAAAATATAAGACTAATTTTAGCTATGAAAAACTTAAACTTTTTTTAAATAAAGGATATTTTTATATTTCAAACACCTGTTCTTGATATATCTAAAGTACCACTCATAAAAAGGTATAAAAATACAAAACCTAAAATTATCCTATAAATTCCAAAAGGTATGAAGTTTATTTTGCTAATTAATTTTAAAAATATTTTAATTACTATAAAAGCCACTACAAAAGCTGTTATAAAACCTATGGCTAAAGGAATGAAATTATTCATATTGCTTAGAACTTGTGGTTCTTTATAAATGCTATAAGCTGTTGCTATAATCATAGTAGGAATTGCAAGCAAAAATGAAAATTCAGAAGCAACTTTGCGATCAAGTCCGAGCAATAACCCGCCTATGATACTTGCTCCACTTCTTGAAGTACCTGGTATAATAGCAAGAGCTTGGGTTAAACCTATCAAAAAAGCTTGTTTATAACTTACCTCATCTAAAGAGTGGATTGTATAGTCTTTTTTTCTATGTTTAAGTTCTATGATGATAAAAACAATCCCACCAATGATTAACATAGTAGCCACGGTATAGCCATTAAATATTTCTTTTAAAAACTTATATGCTATAAAACCCACCCCGCCTGCAGGCAAAAAGCCCACAGCAAGTTTTAACCAAATATCAAGTTTTTGAGTTAGTTTTTCTTTAAAAATAAAAATCACCGCTAGTATAGAACCAAGCTGAATGATGATAAAAAAACTTCTCCAAAAATCATCTATATTTAAACCCAAAATTTCAGCACCCAAGATCATATGCCCAGTAGATGAAACAGGTAAAAATTCTGTCAGACCCTCAATGATTCCTAAAATCAAAGCATAATAATAATCTAAATTCATTTTTTAAGCACTCTTCTTGCAAAAATTAGCATAATCGCTATAAATACTACAAAACCTATAATCCCATCATCTTTAAATGAAGTTGCAATAGCAAGCGGATCTTCAGCTCCACCTCTACTAATAGAAAGCACAGTTAAACCAGCTATTAATACTCCAAATATACTCTCACCTACTATCAAACCAGAGGCAAATAAGGTTCCTTTTTGCTCATGCTCTTGAATAAGTTCTTTTTTATGAGCATTTTTAGCATATCTTTGATCCAAACGCTTTTTAATTAAATATGCCAATAATCCACCTATAAACAAAGGCATATTAACAGCAGGTGGTAAATATATACCTATACCCACAGCTAAAGGTGGTAAAGACATATTTTTCTTTCTTAATAAACGATCGACAATGATTATACCAACACCCACAAAAGCTCCCGCTATAATATAACCCCAATCAATATTAGCGTTAAAAATACCTTGAGCTATAGTGCTCATTAAATTTGCTTGTGGTGCAGCAAGTGCATTTGCCTCATCCATTCCTTCTCTTGGCATTGCACCCACAAAACCATAAGCTTGGTATAACAAATTTAACACAGGAGCTATAGCCAAAGCTCCAAACACACAGCCTATAATCAAAGAAACTTGTTGTTTCCAAGGAGTTGCACCTACTAAATAACCAGTTTTTAAATCTTGTAAATTATCATTAGAAATAGCAGCAGTTGCCAAAATAACACTGGTAGTAAATATAGCAAAAGCAATAGCAAATTTAGACATTAAAGGATCGCTAAATAAATCTACTTGATAACCCAAAAGTAAAATAATCAAAGAAGAAATCATAATCCCAATTAGTCCTATACCTGAAATAGGAGAAGATGATGAACCCACTAAACCTGCCATATATCCACAAGCAGAAGCTACAAAAAAGCCTATAAAAATAGCTACTAAAGTTCCTACCAAAGCAAAAAGAATTTGATAGCCACTTGCTAAATTTGAATCAGCCACAAAAGCATAAAATGAAATAAACAAACCTATACACATAAGCACAAATAAACCTAGCATAGCTTTTAAAGATAAATCCATATCTTTAGGATCTTGTGAGAGGTTTAATGAAGTTTTTTTAAGCATATTTTTCATACCATCATATACAGGCTTTGCAAGTTCTATTAAAGTCCATAATGCTGCTATGGCAATAGCTCCTGTACCTATTAAGCGTACTTTTTGAGCCCAAATTTGATTAGCTATATCAAGTGCACTTAAGCTTACATCAAAACTTTCTTTAGCAGAAAAATATGGTACAAAAACCATCCAAGCAAGCACCATACCCACAAGCAATGCAACACCTCCGGCTATACCTACTAAGTATCCAGCACCTAAAAGTGCCACCGAATAGCCCATAGAAAATCCAAAAGTCATTTTTTGCCAAATAAATGCAAAACTACTTCCACTTGAAAGTAGTTTAAAGCCACTTGAAAAAAGGCTTACAATAGAAGCTAATACTACACCAACTGTGATTTCTTTTAAGCCTACCTTTCCTTTTTTATCAGCTTGATCTTTATTAGCCACTTTTAAAATTTCAGCAGCAGCCCTTCCTTCAGGATAAGCCAATTTACTCTCTACTACCATAGCTCTACGCAAAGGTATAGTAAAAAGCACGCCTAATCCACCTCCGCAAAGACAGAGCATAAAGGTAAGCCAAAGTGGAAATTCAAACCAATACCCACATATAAAAAGGCCCGGTATAACAAAAATCACAGCCGAGAGCGTACCTGCAGCTGAAACTTGAGTTTGAACCATATTATTTTCTAAAATATTAGAATCTTTAAAGATTTTTAAAACAGCCATTGCAATTACAACAGCAGGAATAGAAGTAGAAAAAGTAAGACCAACTTTAAGCCCCAAATATACATTTGAGGCAGTAAAAATAATCGTTAAAATACTTCCTAGTATTATACCCCTAAGCGTAAGCTCCGGTAGTGAGTTTTTTGCATACATTTTGTTTCTCCATTTTTATTGACAACCTTCACATTCTATAGTTCTATCAACCACATCATCATTTACTTTTTGACTATCAGGACTTTCGCTTCTTAGATAGTAAGTTGATTTAACACCTAATTCCCAAGCAAGTTGATAAATTTCATTTAAATATCCACCGCTTGCTTTATCTAAAGAAACAAAGATATTTAATGATTGACCTTGATCAATCCATTTACCACGAATCGCTGCTGCTTTTACTAAGATTTTTTGATCAAGCTCATAAGCAGGAGTATAATACTGCCAAGTATTAGCGCTTAAATTTGGCACCACAGTTGGTATCATACCACTTAAGTTTTGCTCAAACCATTTTCTTTTATATACAGGCTCAATTGTTTGAGTAGTACCCACTAAAATCGAGATAGAAGAAGTTGGCGCTATAGCCATTAAATAACCATTTCTTATGCCATCTCTTTTTAGTTTTTCTCTTAATTTTTCCCAATCACACTCGCTTTGATCAAACAAACCTTCACTTGCGGTAAGTTTTTTAGCATTTTCATTTGCTACATCAATTGGCACTATACCTTTACTCCAGTTTGATCCTTCAAAGTCAGGATAGCTTCCTTTTTCTAAGGCTAAATTTGAGCTAGCTAAAATAGCCTCATAGCTAATCATCTCCATAATACGATCAATTTTTTCAAAATGCTCATTAGAACCCCAATAAATTTGAGCTTCAGCCAACATTTGCGCTTCACCCATTACACCAAGTCCTATAGCGCGTGATTTTAAGTTGGTATTTTTAACCTTTACATGGGGATAAAAATTCAAATCAATCACATTATCAAGCATTCTTATCGCTGTTGGTACTATTCTTTGGATATCTTCTTTAGTGTTGATTTTACTTAAGTTTATACTTGCTAGATTGCAAACTGCTGTTTTTCCTTCGTTTTTATATTTTTCTACTATGTAAACTTTTTTACCATTGATACTATCTAAAGTAGAAACTTTCTTAGCAAGTTTTTTATACCCTCCATCTATTGTAAGCTCTTCATCCTCGTCTAAATGAAGCTCTGTTTTATCATCAAATACGATTTTAATTTGATAATAGTTTGGATCTGTATTTTGAAAAATTTCTGTACATAAATTTGAACTTCTTATAATTCCTGCGTGGGAATTTGGATTTGTTTTGTTTGCACTATCTTTAAAACATAAAAATGGCATACCTGTTTCAAAATAAGATAAAAGTATTTTTTTCCAAAGCTCTTTTGCATCTATAATTTCTTTAGCTATGCTTTCATCTTTTTCAAATTCTTCGTATTTTTTTTCAAATTCTTCACCGTATAAATCGCATAAACTTGCTGTATCAGCAGGATCAAAAAGCGTCCATTTACCATTTGCCCTTACTCTTTTCATGAACAAATCATTAATCCACAAAGCAGGGAAAAGTTCATGCGCTCTTCTTCTTTCTTCGCCAGAATTTTTACGCAAATCTAAAAAGTCATTAATATCCATATGCCAAGGTTCGATATATACAGCAATCGCCCCTTTTCTAGTACCAAGTTGATCAACAGCAACGGCTATGTCATTAGTGATTTTTAAAAATGGTATGATCCCGCCTGCTGCGTTTTTATGCCCATCTATACTTCCACCCATAGCACGCACCTTAGACCAATCCCAGCCTATGCCACCGCCAAATTTAGATAAGAGTGCCATTTCTTGATAGGAATCAAAAATCCCTTCTATATTATCAGGTGTGCTTCCTATATAACATGAGCTTAATTGGTGTCTTGTAGTTCTTGCATTTGAAAGGGTTGGAGTTGCAAGCATTACTTCAAAAGTTGAGATCAAATCATAAAATTTTTTAGCCCAAGTTTGAGAATCTAATTCATTTTGTGCTAAAAACATCGCAATAGCCATAAACATTTGTTGTGGTAATTCTATAGGCATACCTTTAGAATCTTTAATCAAATACCTATCATACAAAGTTTTTATACCAAGATAAGTAAATTGCAAATCACGCTCTGGCTTGATATAAGCATTAAGATCATCTAAATCATATTTTTCTTTTAGGCCGATTAAAATCCTACCTTCTTTTTCGCCTTTTTCAAGGTATTCTCTTAAATGTTTATACCCATTATAACCACTTACTTTTTTATATAAATCATACAAAAATAATCTTGCGGCAACAAAGGTCCAATTAGGTCTATCAATATCTATTTTATCTACTGCTGTTTTTATAAGAGTTTGTTGGATTTCTTCTGTTGTTATACCATCACGAAATTGAATTTTTGCATCTACTTCAAGCTCACTTTGACTTACATTTTCTAAATTTGCCACCGCGTCGGTAGTATATTTTTTAATCTTAGAAACATCTAACTCTTCAGTTCTTCCATTTCTTTTTAATACTTTCACTCACAACCCCTAGTTTATTATTTAAAAGTTCTTTCAAAAATTTTATCTACATTTTTAGTATAGTAGTTATAATCAAAGCAATTTCTAATATCTGCTTCACTTAAAGAATTTTTCAAATCCTCATCAGCTAATAAAGCTAATAAAAACAAACTCTCGCCTTTTTCATTTAAAGCAGGCTTACCATTTTGTAAATCAGCCCAAACTTTCATAGCATTTCTTTGAACAATCTTGTAAGCTTCTTCTCTGCTTATACCTTTAAATGGAAGTTCAAGCAATACTCTTTGAGAAAATACAAGCCCTCCAGTTAAATTTAAATTTTTCATCATATTTTCTGGATATACCAAAAGCTTTTCTACCACACCGCATAATCTTGAAAGCATAAAATCAGT
This sequence comes from Campylobacter sp. CNRCH_2007_0968H, assembly GCF_025773245.1. NCBI lineage: Bacteria > Pseudomonadati > Campylobacterota > Epsilonproteobacteria > Campylobacterales > Campylobacteraceae > Campylobacter > Campylobacter sp. CNRCH_2007_0968H. The sequence goes on from NZ_JAKMTQ010000003.1 coordinate 102,938, forward strand.
CGTGATAAAAGCATCAGGTAATACAAATCTTTCTACACTAGAATGTGATATATCTCTTTCATGCCATAATGCTACATTTTCTAAAGCAGGTGTTACATAAGCTCTTATCATCCTGCAAAGACCAGTAATATTTTCACTCAAAACAGGATTTCTTTTATGAGGCATAGCTGAACTTCCTTTTTGTCCTTGAGAAAAATATTCTTCAGCTTCATATACTTCTGTTCTTTGAAAATGGCGGATAGCAACAGCAATTTGCTCACAACTTGAAGCTAAAATAGCTAAAGCCGAGATAACTTGTGCGTAACGATCTCTTTGTATAACTTGGTTTGAAACTGGTGCTGGTTTAAGATCTAAATTTTTACAAACTTCTTCTTCAAATTCAAGTGGAGCATGAGCAAAATTTCCCATAGCACCACTGATTTTTCCATAGCTAATCACTTCTTTTGCATGAATAATTAAATCTTTTGCATGAACTAGCGAATCATACCAAATAGCCAAAACTAAACCAAAAGTTATAGGCTCTCCATGAATTCCATGACTCCTTCCTACCATTAAGGTATTTTTATGCTCATATGCTCTTGTTTTAATCGCTGCTAAAACTTGATCTAAATCTTGCAAGATTAGTTCTAAACTATCTTTAATCTGCAAAGCAACTGCGGTATCAATACAATCTGAACTTGTCATTGCATAATGTACAAAACGACTTTCCTCGCCTAAGCTTTCACTTACACTAGTTAAAAAAGCGATAACATCATGTTTGGTAGTTTTTTCTATTTCATCTATTCTTGCTATATCAAATTTTGCATTTTTTATAATTTTTTCACAATCATCGTCTTTAATAAGACCAAGTTTATTCCATGCTTTCACAGCAGCTAATTCTACTTTTAGCCATGCATCATATTTTGCTTGCATGTCCCATTTTTTAGCCATGATTTCTCTACTATATCTTTCAACCATTTTCAAGACCTTTTTTTATATAATTTTTTATGAAAAAATAGCTTGAATTTTATTATAAATTACCTAAGAAAGTTATTAAATGGCATATATAAAAAAGAAACTAGCAAATAATGGAAAAAAGGCATTTAGACTACTTATGGAAGAGTTAAAAATTTCTATGCGTGAAGCACAAAAACTCATTGATAAAAAAAGATTATTTTGTGATGGAAATTTGGTAGAAGAAAAAAATAAATTTTTAAATGGTTTAGTAGAATTAATCGTATATGAAAACAACCCCAAAGGATTAGAAATAGTTTTTGAAAATGAAGATTTTGCCATCGTAGAAAAACCAAGTGGAGTGCTAACTCATCCTAATGGGCGCAATTGTGCTTATAGTCTTTGTGATGAAATTTGGCATTTATGGGGTGAAAAAGCTTGCGTGGCTCATAGACTAGATAAAGAAACAAGCGGACTTTTACTCATAGCAAAACATAAAAATGCACAAATTGAGTTAAAAACTATGTTTGAAAAAAGATTAGTGCAAAAAAGTTATCTTGCTCTAGCAAAAGGAAAAACTGAAAAAGAATTTATAGTAGATAAAAGCATGGATTTAGCTAAAGACTATGATACAGTAAAAACTAGGATGCATATTTGTGAAAATGGCAAAGAAGCTTTAACACAATTTTATACTTTAGAATATTTTGAAAATTTAGATGCTAGTTTAGTTTTAGCTAAACCTCTAACAGGCAGACAACATCAAATAAGATTACATTTGTTTCATGTGAAACATAAAATTTTAGGTGAACCTTTATATGGTTTAGAAAAAACACAAATAGAGCAAATATTAGATGGAAAAATGAGTGATATAAAAAGAGCTCAAATTACAGGCGCTAAAAGACTGCTTTTACACTCTTTTAGCTTAGAATTTACATATAAAAATCAAAAATTTTTGATACAATCTCAAAAAGATATAAAAGGTGAATTTTTGAAAAATCTACCTTAATCTTTTTCTAATTTTAAAACCTTATCAGTTTGGATTGCAACTGCAATTTGCTTAGCTGGTTTACCATAATCTCTACAATAATCACAAGATTTATAAAAATCTTGAGAATAAAATTCAAAAAATCTTTCTTTAGAATCCTCTAAATTTAAAAAATCACCATTAAATTCTTCAAGTCCTTTTAAGCGTGACAAGGAGCTTGATATAGGACAAACAAAAATAGCTCCTTTAGGTGCTAATTGTTTATTTTCTAAGCCCTCAGATGTCATCAAACTTACACATGGCATTTGACAATTACGATAATTTTTGATTATATCTTCTTTACTTCTACCGCGTTTATAAATTTTTTCAGGATCACTCCAAGTAGAATTTTCACCACTAGAGTTCATAGAAAATGGAATTTTATTTTCTTTTAATTTTCTTAGAATGCTTTCTTGTTTTAGTGGAATTTTTAAATTTGGCGATCTTTTGTAGTCTGAAATTGTAATTTTTCTAACCTTATTAGATTTTTTTAACTTTTTCATCAATTCATCTTTAAAATCAATAGTTGCATTAGTAACTAAAGAAAAAGTTAGTATTTTCTTTTGAGCATCTAAATAATCAATCAATTGTGGTAAATCTTTAAACAACAGGGGTTCTCCGCCTATAATTCTAACTCTTGCAATAGAATCTACTTTAGATAAAAGTAGATCTAATGATTCCATAATACCCTCTAAAGTACAGGTATATTGATTTGATGGTGAAAAATACTACATCAAATTATTACATGATTCACAACGCAAAGTACATCTTGTAGTTAAAACTAATTCTAAATAAGGAATATCCACCTTACCTTCTAAAACCCTCTTTTCGAAGTATTTTTTCAAATAAAATTTTTTCATCAAAGCAGCATAAGGAACTTTAAAAATTCTAGCAATTCCTCTTTTACCATTTAAATGAGAAAAATACCAAGAAATATTTGGCTTTATATATCTATTTTGAAATAATTGATTTTCTAACAATTGTTTTTTATCTATCATTATTTTTCCCTTCATTTTTTAATACATAAATAATCCCACCAAGTCCTATGATCACTACTATGCTTATAAAAATAAGTTGGACTATATCTAAAAAAGTCATTGTTTACTCTGCCTTTCTTTAAGCTGTCCGCATGCAGCTGAAATATCAAGTCCCTTGCTTTCTCTTATCGTACAAGTAACACCTTTTGCACTTAAATAATCTTGAAATTTAACCGCATTTTCAACACTTGGTCTTTTATATAAACTTCCTTCGTGTGGATTAAAAAGTATTAAATTCACTTTGGCTTTTATACCATTTAAGAGCTTGACTAGTTCTTTTGCATGTTCTATTTTATCATTTATACCATCAATTAAAAGGTATTCAAACATTACTCTTTTACGCTGATCTATAGGAAAATTTCTCACCGCTTCCATAATGCTTGCTATATTATAAGCTTTATTAATAGGCATTAATTCACTTCTAAGCTCATCATTTACAGCATGGAGCGAAATAGCCAAAAGCACACCTAAATTCATTTCTCCAAGCTCTTTAATTTGCTTTGCTAAACCACTTGTGCTTATAGTTTGTCTTCTAGGGCTTATCGCTAAAGCATCATTATCAGCTAAAATTTTAACTGCCTTAGAAACATTTTTAAGATTATCCAAAGGCTCTCCCATACCCATATAGACTATATTAACCCTTCTTTCATAAGGTATGTTGTTATGTTTTTTAATCCATAAAATTTGTCCTACTATTTCTCCTGCAGTCAAATTTCTTTTCAAACCGCCTTTAGCAGTCAGACAAAAACTGCACCCACTTTTACACCCCACTTGAGAGGAAACACAAATAGTATATCTTGCATGTTTGATGATTTTTCCATTTTCATCTACAAGCTCTTCTTTCATAGGTAGCAAAACAGCTTCTATTTTTTTACCATCTAAAAGCTCAAAAAGATATTTTATACTACCATCTTTGCTTTTTTCATCTTTCACACATTTTAAAGGTGAAAAATGAAAATTTTCTTGTAAATACACTCTAAAGTCTTTTGGTAAAGATGACATTTGTAAAAAATCGTCTGCATATTTTTTATATAACCATTCAAAAATTTGCTTTGCTCTAAATTTTGGCTGGACTAAATTTTCTAATTCTTCTTTAGTAAAATCTAATATATTTTTTAATTCACTCAATTTTTTTCCTATATAAGTTTCTTATCTAATAAAAAATCTTTTAATAATTCTTTTGCTTCTTGATGATTTTTAAAAAAATCTTCATGTGCAAATTCATTACAAAAATTTGTAGCACATAAATAACAAATTCCTTCTATTCCTTGCATTTTTGCACAAGAAAGCACAGCGTATGCTTCCATATTTTCTATATGTACGCCTTTTTTAAAAAATTCTTGGGCAATATTTTCATCTTTGCAAATATAATTTGAAGAATTAATCATAGTTTCATGTGAAACATTTAATCTAATCTCATTTGCTATAGGTGTATAAAAACTATCAAATAAATCTGCGTATTCTAAATTTGCAGCATTAGAACTTTCATAAATGTCTAAAATTTTTCCTTCTTGGTAAATTCCACATGTACCTATAAAAATCACTCTATCTGTTTTTACTTGACTTAAAATTTTACCTAGATAAAAAGCAGAATTAACTAAACCTATGCCTATACTTTGTGCAAATTTAAAATCCTCATTTCCTCCTGCACACACTATAAGATTTTTCAAAAATTAACCTTTATAAAAAATAATTCAAATTTTATCTAATTAGCGCTTAAAATAATGCTATAATTAATATTTTTTAGATAAAATAAATTTATGATAAAAGCAAAAAAACATTTTGGGCAAAATTTTTTATGTGATAAAAGCGTGGTAGATAAAATCATCCAAGCCATACCCAAAGATACTAAAAATATAGTTGAGATTGGGCCTGGCTTAGGTGATTTAACGCAAGAACTTTTGAAAATTCCACAAGCTCATATTAGAGCTTATGAGATTGATAAAGATTTGATTCCTATTTTAAATAAAAAATTTCAAAATGAGATTGAAGGTGGAAATTTTGAGCTTATTCATCAAAATGCAAGTGATGCTTTTGATCAAGGAAGTTTAAGCGATAAAGAGTACTTTTTAGTAGCAAATTTACCATATTATATTGCTACAAATTTGATTTTAAAAGCCCTAGAAGATCAAAATTGCCTTGGGCTTATAGTAATGGTGCAAAAAGAAGTGGCACAGAAATTTTGTGCGAATGAAAAAGAAAGTAATTTTTCGGCCTTAGGGGTGCTTTGTGCATTAATATGCCAAAGACAAATGCTTTTTGATATACAACCACAAAGCTTTAATCCTCCACCAAAAGTTACTTCAGCTGTAATGAAGTTAATAAAAACTACTCATTATCAGCAAAAATGTGAAAATATAGAAGCTTTTAAAGAATTTCTTAGAGCTTGTTTTCAAAATCCTAGAAAACAACTCTTATCTAATTTTAAAAATAAAAAAGAAAAAATTCTAAAAGCATTTGAAGCACTAAACATCTCTTCTACCTCAAGAGCTCATGAAATTAGCGTTGATTCATACCTTAAAATTTATGACTATTTAAAGGATGACTATGAGCGAAGAAAACAAAACTCAAGAACAAAATAAAACTAAAAGATTTAATAAATTTAGAAACAAAAGAAAAAAAGATTCACAAAATCAAGAGCAAAATAGTGAAATTAAAAATGAAACAAAAGTAGAAAATGCTCAAACTGAAGCTAGCGAAGAAAAAAAGAAAAAGAAAAAAAATAGAAATTTACCATCTAAATTAAGCGGTAATGAAGAATGGCAAATAGAACTTGCTAAAAGCATAGAAGCTAATAAAATCATGCACGAGCTAAGACTTCACCCTTTAAAACACAACAACTCAAGCGAACATAAAATTCGTATTACACCTTTGGGTGGGCTTGGGGAAATCGGTGGAAATATCACTGTTTTTGAAACCAACAACGATGCAATTATCGTTGATATAGGTATGAGTTTTCCAGATGGAACCATGCATGGAGTAGATATTATCATACCTGATTTTGACTATGTAAGAAAGATTAAAAACAAAATTCGCGCTATCATCATCACTCATGCTCATGAAGATCATATCGGTGCTGTACCGTATTTTTTCAAAGAATTTCAATTTCCTATCTACGCAACACCTTTAGCACTAGGTATGATTTCAAATAAATTTGAAGAACATGGTTTAAAGGCTGAGCGTAAATGGTTTAGACCTATAACAAAAAGACAAATTTATGAAATAGGTGAATTTAATTTAGAATGGATTCACATAACCCACTCTATCATCGATGCTTGTGCTTTGGCTATTAAAACTAAAGCAGGAACCATCATACACACTGGCGATTTTAAAATAGATCAAACACCAATTGATGGTTATCCAACGGATTTAAGTCGTTTAGCTCAATATGGCGAAGAAGGTGTGCTTTGTCTTTTAAGTGATAGTACAAACTCATATAAAGAAGGCTATACAAAAAGCGAAAGCTCTGTAGGACCTACTTTTGATCAAATTTTTGCCAAAACTAAAGGCAGGGTAATCATGAGCACCTTTAGCTCTAATATCCACCGCGTATATCAAGCTATTAGTTATGGTTTAAAATACGGCAGAAAAGTGTGTGTTATAGGGCGTTCTATGGAAAGAAATCTCTATACTACTATGGAACTTGGCTATATCAAACTTGATAGGAAAATTTTCATTGACGCTGATGAAGTAAGCAAATACAAAGACAACGAAGTACTAATTGTCACTACAGGAAGTCAAGGCGAGACCATGAGTGCTTTATATAGAATGGCAACTGATGAGCATAAATTTATCAAAATCAAACCTAGCGATCAAGTTATCATTTCAGCTAAAGCAATACCAGGTAATGAAGCAAATGTTTCTGCTGTACTTGATTTTCTTTTAAAAGCAGGAGCTAAAGTAGCTTATCAAGAATTTAGTGAAATTCATGTAAGCGGACATGCTAGTATAGAAGAACAAAAACTCATGCTAACTTTAGTAAAACCTAAATTTTTCTTACCAGTGCATGGAGAGTATAATCATATCAATAAACATAAAGAAACTGCTCTAAAATGTGGTATACCTGAAAGAAACATCTACTTAATGAGTGATGGGGATCAAGTAGAGCTTTGTCAAAAATACATCAAACGTGTAAAAACAGTTAAAACAGGAAAAGTCTTTGTGGATAATCAAATCAACAAACAAATCGCAGATGATGTGGTAATTGATAGACAAAAACTAGCAGATAGCGGTATAGTTGTCATCATCGCCCAGCTTGATAAAGCAAGTAAAACACTAATTAATAAACCAAGAGTATTTAGTTATGGCTTGGTAGCTGATAAACAAGATGGAGCATTCTCAAAAGAAATGAGTGATGTTTTAAGTCAATTTTTCCCAAATGTAAAAGATGAAATTTTAGATAATCCAAAAGTTTTAGAAGCTCAAATTAGACAAGTACTAAGAAAGCATATTTTTAGAAAAATCAAAAAATATCCAACCATAGTACCAACTATTTTTGTGATGTAAAGTAAAATTATGAGAATTAATAAATTCATCTCACACAATAGCAAATATTCTCGCCGTGAGGCTGATGAGCTAATCAAGCAAGGCTTAGTAAAAATCAATAAAAAAACAGCCTTGCTAAATGATAGTGTAAATGCTGAGGATAAAGTTTTTATCAATGGTAAAAAACTCCATAAAAAAACACAATTTTCAGTCATCATTTATCACAAACAAAAAGGCGAAATAGTTAGTAAAAAAGATGATAGAGGCAGAAAAACCATCTATCATACTTTACCAAAACAATTTAGCACTTGGCTTAGCGTAGGAAGACTTGACTTTGCAAGCGAGGGATTACTTTTACTAACTGATTCACCTGTAATAGCAGATGCACTTATGCATAGTGATTTAGAAAGAGAATATTACTTAAAAGTAAAAGGTAATATAGATAAAAATGTCATCGAAGCTATGCAAAATGGCTTAGAAATTCAAAATGAAAAAAAAGGGGCTCACGCCAAAACTAAAATAACCTCAATGAGTTTTGCTCCATTTTTAGGCTTTGAAATTTTTGGTTCAAGCGGAGGCTATACGAAACTAAAAGTAATCATTAATGAAGGTAAAAATAGGGAGCTAAGACGCTTTTTTGGACATTTTGATTTAGAAGTGATGGATCTTAAAAGAGTGGCATTTGGAGCATTAGATCTTGGTATGTTAAAAGCTGGTAAATATCGTTATTTGGAAAATGGCGAGTATGAAAAACTGCGCGATTTTTTAAAAATAAATGATATTAGGTATTAAAATTAATACTTTAAAAATACTTAAATTAATTAAAATTTAATTTTAATTTTGTATAATTAGCAATTTAATTTATATAAAAAAGGAAAATTATGGCAAACCATAAATCTGCTGAAAAAAGAGCAAGACAAACTATCAAAAGAACTGAAAGAAATAGATTTTATAGAACAAGATTAAAAAACATTACAAAAGCGGTTCGTGAAGCAGCGGCAAATAACGATAAAGAAGCTGCACAAAATGCATTAAAAGTAGCTAATAAAAGCATTCACGCTATGGTAAGTCGCGGATTTTTGAAAAAACAAACTGCATCACGCCGTGTTAGCAGATTAGCATTATTGGTAAACAAATTAGCATAATTAATGTTAGCTGATAAACTCAAACCTTTTTTAGCACGCTTTGATGAGTTAAATACTCTTCTTAGTGATGTTAATATCTCTAATGATATTTCTAAAATGACAGCTCTATCTAAAGAGCAAAAAAATTTAGAACCCATAGTAGAAAAAGCAAAAGAATATCTCAAAACCTTAGATGATATAGAAGAAAATAAACTTCTTTTATCTGATCCTGAACTAGGTGAACTTGCAAAAGAAGAACTTAAAAATCTCGAAGTTTTAAAGCCACAACTTGAAGAAAAATTAAAAATTCTTTTATTACCTAAAGATCCAAACGATGATAAGAATATCTTTTTAGAAATTCGTGCAGGCACAGGTGGCGATGAAGCTTCTTTATTTGTTGGGGATTTAGTAAAAGCTTATATACGCTATGCTGAAAATCGTGATTATAAATACGAAATAGTCAGCTCAAGTGAAGGTAGCGTAGGTGGATTTAAAGAAATCATCATTCTTATCAAAGGAAATGGAGCTTATTCAAGGCTAAAATACGAAGGTGGCACACATAGGGTTCAAAGAGTACCTGAAACAGAATCTCAAGGTAGAGTTCATACTTCAGCTATTACAGTGGCTATTATGCCTGAAGTTGATGATGTTGAAATTCAAATCAATCCAAATGATTTAAAAATCGATGTAATGCGTAGTAGCGGTCATGGTGGTCAAAGCGTAAATACCACAGATAGTGCTGTAAGAATCACTCACATTCCAACAGGTATAGTTGTAGTAAATCAAGATGGTAAAAGCCAACATAAAAACAAAGAAAGTGCCATGAAAGTCTTAAAGGCAAGACTTTTTGAAATGCAAGAACAAGAACGCTTAGCTAAAGAAAGTCAAGCAAGAAAATCACAAGTTGGAAGTGGCGATAGAAGCGAACGCATACGCACTTATAATTTCCCTCAAAATAGAATTAGTGATCATAGAATAAATCTTACTTTATATAGACTTGATGCGATTTTAGAAGGTGGACTTTTTGATGAAATCATTGAGCCATTAATCGCTTATTATCAAGCAGAGGCTTTAAAACAAGAAAATTTATAATTCTTGTTTTAATTATTGCTTGCTAATAAAATTCTATATTGTTCTTTATCAACATTTATCAAAAGCGAAACTAATTTAAAAGCTCTAAATTTTTCCATTACAAAAAGATCTTTACTATCTTTTAAAACTATAGCAACTAAATTTTTCATTACTTTATCAAGCCAAATATTTTTATATTTATCATTTGCTGAATGATATCTTCCAATAGCATTCCAATTAAACCCATATCGTTGTATAATTTCATAAAGTAATCTTGCTGCTATGTCTATATTTGCACTAACTTTTACAATCTCCTTTTCGCTAACACCATAACGCTTTAAATGAATGCTATTAATTTGCATTAAACCATAATCTCTTGTTTGATTTTTATTTCTACCAATGATATTATGTTCATAAGCTGCATTCTCTGTCAAAGCTATGGCTTTAAGTAATGCCATGGGTATGTTATACTTTCTAGCTGCGATTTTAAAATCTTTATCATATTTATAAAAATTTTCAGGTATATAAGTATCACCTATAAAAATTTTTGTATCAAAAGCAAAAGTAAAATTAAAAAATATTGCTAATAATAAAATCCTTTTTAACATTTTACTCCTTTATAGTACTTATGCTATAGCAAATTTATAAATAAAAATTATGCAAATAAGTTAATAAATTATCTAAGAATTTCTTTTATAGTAAGTTGAGGGGTGATTAATCCTCTAAAATTATTTTTAGAAATACTAGCTATAAAATCAATATTTTCACCAATTTCTGGCTCATAATCAAAGTTAAAAAATAAAGCTTCTAAAGTCTTATTTCCTTGTGTTAAAATAAGTTTTATATGATTTTCATCTTTACCAAGTCTTTTTTTGTTTTTTACAAAAAGCTTATCAAATTTAAAATATGGTCTTGGGTTTTTATGCCCAAAAGGTTCAAAAAATTCCAATATCTCTAAAAGTTCAAAATCAACTTCATTTGGATCAATACTACCTAAAACCTCATCAGTATTGTAAAAATCATCTTTAGGGATATTTTGACAAATTTCATAAAGCTTATTTTTAAAAATACCAAATTTTTCAAGCTCGACTAAAACTCCAGCTGCACCTTTATGTCCACCATAGCTTAAAACAAATTCTTTAGCTTGTTCTATAACATTTAAAATATCTATCCTACCCACGCTTCTAACGCTAGCTTTAGCCTTTTGCTCACATTCTGAAAAAACAAAGGCAGGCTTGTTAAAATGCTTTGCTAAACGACTTGCAACTATACCCAAAACACCCTCATGCCAATTTTGGCCATTGACAATAATCACAGGATCATTTTCATCAACTTGTTCTAAACATTGTTTAAAAAGCTCGCGCTCTTCATCTTTACGGCTATTATTATAAGTAATGATTTGTTCTAAATAACCCATAACCTCATTAATATTTTTAGAATGCAAAAATTTATAAGAAATAATCGCATCATCCATTCTACCTGCACTATTAATCAAAGGTGCAATTAAAAAACTAATATTATCAAGTTCAAATTTATCCTTACCAAAATACTGTTTGATAGCTTTAAATGCAACTCGTTTTGAATCATTAATACACTCTATGCCTTTTCTAACTAAGGCTCTATTTAAATCTCTAAGCTCCATCATATCTGCGATAATTGCGATAGATAAAAGCTCTATAAATTTACACATATTATAATTAATCTTACATACTTCTTTTATAGCAGCAACTAAATACCAAGCCACTTGAGCACCACAAATTTCAATATCAGGAAATTCACAATCTTGTTGTTTAGGATTAATGATCGCATAAGCTTTTGGTAAAGTAGCTGGAGGCATATGATGATCGGTAATAATTAAATCAATTCCTTTTTGCAAACAAAGCTCTGCTGCATCAAAAGCTGCTATACCATTATCTACAGTGATGATTAAATCTACCCCATTAAGTTCATTGATGATTTCTTCATTTAGACCATATCCATCTTTAAAACGATTTGGAATTTTTACCACATAGTCATATCCGATATCATCAAAAAATTCAGATAAAATCACACAAGAAATCACCCCATCTACATCATAATCTCCAACAATAGCAAGCTTTTGATTTTTTTCAATCGCTTCTTTAATACGTAAAGCACCCTTATAGACATCTTTTAAACAAGATGGCATAGGTAAATCACAAAGCTTTACATGTGTATCATTGATAAAACGCTGGTGTAAAATTTCTTTTATTTTGGCTTTATTTAGCATGATTTGTTAAAGATGCCTTGATAAAAGAAAAAATAGCCGGATTAACCCTAACTAAGCGTGAAGTAAATTCAGGGTGAAACTGCACTGCTAAGAAAAATGGATGATCTTTAAGCTCTACAGCCTCAACTAAACCTTCATTTTCCCCACTTATAATAAGCCCATTTTTTTCAAACATTTCTTTATATTTTGGATTAGCTTCATAGCGGTGGCGGTGACGTTCTTTTACGCTTTTTTGATTATCATAAACCTTACTTAAAAGTGTATTTGGCTTGATATGACACTCATAAGCTCCAAGACGCATAGTTCCACCAAGTGGAGTTTTACTTGTTCTAATTTGCTTTTCTCCACTTGCGTCAATAAATTCATCAATCAAAAAGATGATAGGATTTTTACAATTTGGATTGAATTCATGAGAATTTGGATCTTCTAGTTTTAAAACATTGCGTGCAAATTCCACTAAAGAAAGCTGCATACCCAAACAAATTCCTAAAAATGGAATTTTATTTTCTCTTGCATATTGTATGGCTTTGATTTTTCCTTCTACTCCACGGTAACCAAAACCACCTGCTACTAAAATCCCATTTACATCTTTAAAGCTTTCTTCGACATTTACATTTTCTAATTTTTCACTATCGATCCATTTTAAATTTACTCTTGCATCAAGTGCTGCGCCTGCATGGATAATGGCTTCTGTTAAGCTTTTATAGCTTTCTTTTAAATCTACATATTTTCCTACAAAAGCAATACTAAGTTCATTACTTGGAGCGATGACTCTTTTTACTAAAGAATCCCATTCGTTCATACTTGGCTTTAAATTTTGAAGATCTAATAAACTTGCAATAGAATTTAAAATATCTTGTTTTAAAAAATTTAGTGGAATTTGATAAATACTAGCTGCATCCACACTTTCTATAACGCAGTTTTTTTCAACTCCGCATGAAATTGCGATTTTGTCTTTTAACTCTCTATCTAAAGATTTTTCACTTCTGCAAATGATCATATCAGGGCTTATACCTATACGGCGTAATTCTCCCACACTATGTTGAGTTGGTTTTGTTTTAAGTTCTCCTGCTGCTTTGATAAATGGCACTAAAGTCAAGTGAATATTAATAGCATTGTATTTACCCACTTCAAGTTTTAAAGCTCTAATAGCTTCTAAAAATGGTAAGCCTTCTATATCTCCTACCGTGCCACCTATTTCAACAATTAAAATATCTTTATCAACTCCAGCCTTTTTAATACGATCTTTTATCTCATCAACTATATGAGGGATTACTTGTATAGTTTTTCCTAAGTAATCTCCTCTTCTTTCTTTTTCTATAACACTTTGATAAACTCTTCCTGTGGTAAAGTTATTATCCTGAGTTAAATTCTCATTTAAAAATCTCTCATAATGTCCTAAGTCTAAATCTGTCTCAGCTCCATCTTCAGTTACAAAAACTTCCCCATGCTCCAAAGGACTCATCGTGCCAGGATCTACATTAATATAAGGATCTGCTTTTAAAATACTTACTTTTAAACCTGAATTTTTTAAAATCGTAGCTATAGAAGCTGCTGCTATACCTTTTCCTAATGAGCTTAAAACACCACCGGTTACAAAAATATACTTAGTTTGTTTTAATTTCATAAAATAACCTTAATTTCTTTTTTTGAAATTATAACGAATAAAAAATTTTATTTTTATAAACATTTGTGTAAAATTCAATTATTTTTGAAGGAAATTTTCGATGAAAATCACATTATTAAATCATACTCCACTTTCTGTATGCTCTCATGCAACAAGAACATGTTGGCAAAGTTTTGACAAAGGTGATTGTGGTGGTGAGAAAGACAAAGAATTAATCGATCGAGTGGGAAATAAATTCAAACATGCTTCAACCTTAGAGCATTTAAACTATACTTTTTATATACAAGGTATTTCAAGAGCATGCTTACAAGAAGTTGCAAGACACCGCCACACTAGTCCTAGTGTAAAAAGCACAAGATATACTTTAAAAGAACTAAGAAATGAAAGCGAATTTAAAGAAAATGACTTTGAAAATGCTAAAAGATACTTAGTATTAACCGGAAATGAAGTAGTGGATAATGCAAGCATCAAAGCTTTAGAAAATCTGCGTTTGATTTTGCAAAATAGCATTAGTTTAGACATAGCAAAATACTGCTTACCAGAAAGCTATAAAACAGAATTAACTTTAACAATTAATGCAAGAAGTTTGCAAAATTTTATCACTCTAAGAAGCTCAAAATCAGCCCTTTGGGAGATAAGACAACTCGCAAATGCCTTATTTGAAAACTTGCCTGAGGAACATCAATTTATTTTTAAACATTGTGTTTATCAAGAAGAAAATTCCCAAGATTAATTGGGAATTTTTACTTATATTTTTTTAAGAAATTCAGTTTTTAAAACAATCACACCAAATTTATCTACCTTAGCTTCAATTTCAGTGTCTTTGTTTGTAAGCTTAATATTTTTTATAGTCGTGCCACGCTTTAAAGTAGTGCTTGCACCTTTTACTTTCAAATCTTTCACAACACTTACACTATCACCTGCATTAAGCTCAGTTCCATTTGCATCTTTTGGCATATATTCTCCTTAGAATTTATAAGTATATCCTAGATATAAACCATAATTTGTTTGTTTAGGATCGTAAAAGTTTGAACCTACCTTGCTTTGGTAGAAATTTCTTGTATTATAATGAGTTTGCTCGGCTTTAAAACCAAACTCAATTTCATTTGCTTGATTTAACTCATATAAAGCACCGATTTTTGCTCCATAAGTATAACCATCAAAATCTTGAGATAATGATAAAAAGCTTGTTTTTAAAGTAATATCCGTTCTTGCATAGCCACCATATACACCTAAAACAGCTCTTGTTTTTTCAAAGATTTTTGGAGTAAAATCATAACCAAGCAAAAACTTATGTGTAGTAAATTCTCCATCAATTTTTAATCTTGTGGTATTGATTACATCACTAAATTCGCTTGAATAATTATAAGCACCATAAATTCTATGATTTTCACTAAAACGATAACCAACTCTTAAACCAAAAACAGGAACATTTCCTTCTAAATCACCATTAAATTTTTTATTATTTTTAGTATGATCAAGATCAGATTTTACCTTAGTATGAAACCAACCAGCATCAATACCTAATAATATTCCTGAATTTTCATCAGCTAAAGCTAAATTTGAAACCAAAGCAACACTTGCAACTAAACTAAATAATTTTAATTTCATATTTTCCTCCTTTAAATAAGATATAATATATCCTTTTATTTTTAATAAAAATTTAATTTTGTGGTACCACTAAATCAGATCTACACTCAATCACGGTATGAACATTACCACGAGGGTTAAAATCACCTACTACTTTTATCCATTTTGGATCAAGTTTTTCTTTTAAAGTATTATAAATTTCATTAATACTTGCTTCATGTGAAACATTTCTATACATAAAGGTATTAATATAAAGTTTGATTGCTTTAAGTTCTACTACTAATTTATTTGGAATGTATTCTAAGTAAATTGTAGCAAAATCAGGATACCCACTACGCGGACAACAACACATAAATTCAGGTAAAGTGATTTTAATCACATAATCATTTTTGGCATCATTTGGCCAAACTTCCATATTTTCTACACTAAATTCTTTGATTTCTTTTTCACCATATCGCATTTATAATCCTTAGTTTGTTTTTAAAACTTTATAATACCACAATATTTTATATTTTATTTTGACAAAATTTAAAAAGCTTATCTTGAAGTGAAAGTAATTTTTCACTTTCATTACTAAGAATTTTTATACACAAACCCTCATAAAAAAGTTGATTTATATCGTCAAATGAAGCTTTTAATTCTTCATAAAACTCATCATATCCAAAAAGATAAATACTCAAATAATGCGTATGATTTGCAAAAAAATTTAAATCATTTTCTTTCATATAAGAAGGATTGATTTTAATTTTATCATTTAAAATTAAAGTATCATTTCTATAAATTTGAGTTAAACTCTCATAATTTTTAAAAGCAAATTTTTCATCCATAGCCACTCTACCAAAAATGACAAAATCAACATAAACTAATCTTGAAAAAGAAGCTAGATTAATCTTTGTGTTTTGTATAAAATTTGCATTTTCTTGAAGCAAAAGTGGCTTTGGCATATAAAAAAAGCTTGCATTTTCTTCAAGAGTAAAATCAATATTTTTACTCGCAAAAGAATCTTTAGTATCATATACCTTTTCATAACTTTGTGTGAGTATAGCGGTGTTTGTACTTTTCTTACATATGATTTCAAAACTTAAATGATCCTCTTTAAAAATTCCGGCACTAGAATTTAAAACATATATACTAGTTAATTTTTTATCATAAAAATTCCTCATAAGTTTAAAAGGAGGAGTAAAAAAAGAATTTTTTATGATAGTTTTTTCATTGATAGTATCTAATGTAAGTTTAAAAACACTCTTTTGAGCAAACAAATCAATCCTTTAAAAGTGTGTATTTTTTAATCCAAGTAATGATTTCTTCTAAACCTTCTTTAGTTTGAAGATTACTCATGATAAAAGGTCTATCTCCACGCATTTTTAAAGTATCTTCTTGCATGATTTTTAAAGAAGCATTTACATAAGGAGCTAAGTCTATTTTATTGATAATCATTAAATCAGACCTACAAATAGCAGGACCACCTTTGCGTGGAATTTTTTCTCCTTGAGCAACATCTATAACAAAGATAAAAAAATCCACAAGTTCAGGTGAAAAAGTCATTGATAAATTATCTCCACCACTTTCTATAAAAATAAGATCTAAATCACTAAAACGCTCTTGTAAAAGTTCAACAGCTTCAAGATTACAAGAAGCATCTTCTCTAATGGCTGTATGAGGACAACCTCCAGTTTGCACTCCAATGATTCTTTCTTTTTCAAGAACGCCTTGTTTGATTAAAAAATTTGCATCTTCATTTGTATAAATATCATTTGTAATTACAGCCAAAGAAAGCTCATCTTTTAAAGCTTGACATAAATTTAATACTAAAGCTGTTTTACCACTACCTACAGGACCACCTATGCCTATTTTAACCATTATAACCCTTTTAAGAAATATAAATTTTAAATGCTAAATTTTGGTGTTTTATACCCAAATAATCATTTAAGACATTATGATTTTCACACCAATCTTTTAAAGTTAAATTTTGTAATTTAGAAAGAACCTTTTGAAAATCTTGCTGTAATTGAAAAAGTAAAATCTGCCCTTCATTTTGTGATAAAGGCACGATTTTCACAAGAATATTAATAAAATTACTCATTAAAGCAAATAAAAAACTTTCATACATAAAATCAAGTTCATTATCTTTACAAAATAAAGCATACACAAAAGGATAAATAGGAGTTTGATTTTCTTTAATGTATTGATTTAATAAAGGATTTGATAATCCATAAAGACTTACATTTTTTACAAAGCGTTTAGCTAGAAAAACATAAGCTTGACTTTGTTCTTTTGCAACTATACTTGATAAAAACTTTCTTTGATAAATTAGTAAATTTTTTACATCATTTGCATTTTCATAAGCTATTTTCAAAGCTAAAAGCTCAAAATATAAAATATTAGAATAAAGCTGAGTTTTTAAAACTTTTTTTGCATCTTCTATATTTTTTATATAAGCAAAATTCACATAAGATTCTAAACCAAAAGAATGTGAAAAAGCTCCTATAGGAAAAGAAGAATCACTAATTTGTAAAAGTAAAAAATTTAATTTATTCATCTTTATTCTTTAATAAGTTTAAAATTTGGATCAACTTGGATAAAACTTGGCATATCAAGCATATATTTTGGCTCTAAAATTTCTTCACATTTTTCGTATTTTATATTAAATTTTTCTAAAAACCTTATGATAGAATTTTGCTCTAAAGTAATGAGTTTATGATCTTTATAAAATAAATTTAAATGCATATTGCCCACTTGATAACTTATTAAAGCAAGGTTGTATTCATTTTCTATGTGAATTTTTAAAACCTTTTCAGGTTTAATCTTCACTAAAATCAAAAAATCCTCATCATATAAACAATCATTATGATTTAAACCTTTATTACCAGGCATTTTTATAGCGACATCTAGTCCTTTTAAAGTCGTTGTTCTTAATATCTTTTTAAAAGTATCAAACCAACTAAGCTCTAAAAAATCGCATTCTTTGTTTAAATCATAATGCGTTATTTTATTTTGAAGTAAAATCATTAAATCATAAAATATTTTCTAGCTAAAGCTAAAGAATCAACACTCTTAGAGCTAATAAGCTCACCATTTATTTTTACTTCATAAGTTTGTGGATTTACTTCTATATCTTGAACTTTATCATTAAATTTCAAGTCTTTTTTAGTAATATTTCTACAATTTTTTACTGCAACACATTTTCTTTTTAAGCTTAATTTTTCAGGCATATTAGCTTCTAAAGAAGCTTTAGAAACAAAATGTAAAGCATTTTCATTTAAATTTGCTCCAAACATTTTTTCATAGATAATAGGCTCAGGTGTTGGGATAGAAGCATTAGCATCGCCTATTTTTGCACCTACTATCAAGCCACCTTTTAAAATAAGCTTTGGTTTTACTCCAAAAAATTTAGGTTGCCAAAGCACTAAATCAGCAAATTTTCCTACTTCAATAGAACCAACATAACTATCAATCCCATGTGCAATAGCAGGATTTATAGTGTATTTTGCTATATAGCGTTTAATACGGAAATTATCATCTAAATCATTATCTTCCTTCAAGGCACCAAATTCTTTTTTACATTTATCAGCACTTTGCCATGTTCTTAAAATTACCTCACCTACGCGTCCCATAGCTTGAGAATCACTACTCATAATGCTAAAAACACCCATATCATGAAGTTTATCTTCTGCTGCTATAGTTTCAGGACGAATTCTACTATCTGCAAATTCAACATCTTCTTTGATTTTATTATCTAAATGATGACAAACCATAAGCATATCTAAATGCTCATCAATGGTATTTTTAGTAAAAGGCATAGTAGGATTAGTACTTGCAGGTAAAACATTTTCAAAACCTGCCATTTTAATAATATCAGGAGCATGGCCACCACCTGCACCTTCAGTGTGAAAAGTATGGATAACTCTACCATTAATAGCTTTAATCGTATCTTCTACAAAACCTGCTTCATTTAAAGTATCTGTATGGATAGCTATTTGTATATCCATTTCATCAGCTATATTTAAACTAGTATCAATCACACTAGAAGTAGCACCCCAATCTTCATGAATTTTTAAGCCGCATGCACCAGCTATGATTTGCTCTTTTAAAGCATTTTTATTACTTGAATTTCCTTTACCTAAAAAGCCAAAATTCATAGGGTAATTTTGCGTAGCTTTTAACATAGAATGTATATGATAAGCCCCACTTGTGCAAGTTGTAGCATTTGTTCCCTCACTTGGTCCTATGCCACCTCCTATCATAGTAGTAACACCACTATATAAGGCACATTCAATTTGAGTTGGGGAGATAAAATGTATATGAGTATCAATACCACCTGCAGTTACTATTAAACCTTCTGCACCGATAATATCTGTACTTGTGCCTATAACTAAGCTAGGATCAACTCCATCTTGTATATCAGGATTGCCTGCTTTTCCTATACCTACTATATAGCCATTTTTTATCCCAATATCTGCTTTATAAATACCGGTATAATCAACAATCAAAGCATTAGTTAAAACTAAATCCGGAAATTCTCCCTCACTTACACTTTGAGCCATACCATCTCTAATATTTTTACCACCACCAAATTTAACTTCTTCGCCATATAAAGTATAATCTTTTTCTACTCTTAAAATCAAATCTGTATCTGCTAATCTTACTCTATCATTAGTTGTTGGACCATACATATTCACATAGTCTTTTTTGCTAATCTTAATCAAAGAAATCCTTTCTCTTTTGCTTTTGATAAAGCTTTAGTTTTATTTTCATCATTGATAAAATCATCACAAAGATTATTAAAACCTAAAACCTTTTTTAAACCACCAAATTCTATCAAACTTACTGTTTTTTCTTCACCTGGTTCAAATCTCACACTTGTTCCTGAAGCGATATTTAACCTTTTACCATAAGCCTTTTCTCTATCAAAAGACAAAAAGCAATTAACTTCAAAGAAATGAAAATGCGAACCAACTTGTATAGGACGATCACCTTTATTGCTTACTTTAATTTCTATAGAAGTTTTATTTTCATTAAGCACAATAAATTCTGATGATAAAAATATCTCTCCAGCTTTTATTTTATCATCATTTGCTATAGGCTCATGTATAGTAACTAATTTTGTGCCATCTTCAAAAGGAAGTTCTATTTGAATTTCTTCAAGCATACTTGCAACACCATCAATCACATCTTCACTTGTAAGTAAAGTTTTCCCTATGCTCATCAATTCACTCACACTTAAATTTTTTCTTGCAAGTTCCATTAATTCATAACATATATAAGCTAAAGCTTCATTATAATTTAATTTTATTTTTTGCTCTTTTCTATCTTTAGCGATTTTCCCTGCATAATGAAGCATTAATCGTTGCAATTGCTGCTGAGTAAAATGCATTTTAATCCTTATAAATTTTTTAGATATTATATAACTATTTGCTTGCTTTTAAGCAAAAAATTCTATTACATTTTTTAATTCTATTTTATAGTCTTTTTGAATTTCTATAAAAGGAAGATTTAAATTTTCACATTGAGCTTTAAATTTTTGATGATTTAAAATAAGAGTGTTTATTTCTTCTTTTTCACTAAATAAACGCTTTTCTATGACATTTTCATTTTAATAGATTAATTCATAATTTTGCAAAATATATTTTTTTGAAAAAAGAATAAAAAGTATTTTAATATCAGAATGATTTTGAAATTTTTGTAACTTTTTTGGAGTAAGATAAAATCCTTCAATGATTAAATTTTGTTTATTTTCTATACAAATTTAAATCATACCATCTACAATAGGAAATAAAAATCAGTTATTTTTTCATCCTCATCTACTCTAAAAGGACAATTTTTCAAGAAGTCTTTGAGCAAGCAAGGTCTTTCCACTATGACCTTGCCCTCCAATTAAAAAAATCATTTAAAAATTAAACATCCAAATGTTTAACATCTTTAGCATGAGCTTGTATATACTCACGGCGTGGTTCTACATCATCACCCATGAAAAGGTTGAAAGTATCATTTGCTCTTTGAGCATCTTCTATGGTGATTTTTAACAAACGACGATTACTTGGATCCATAGTTGTTTCCCAAAGTTGTTCAGGATTCATCTCACCAAGACCTTTATAGCGTTGTATATAAGCACCTTTTTTAGCATTTTTTTCAACTTCATCTAAAATTTCTAAAATATCTTTATCAAATTTTAAATCTCTATCTTTAATTTTTTGATAAATATAATTTGCCTCTTCATATAAAGGATTAACAAATAAATCATCATTGATGATAAGTTCTTCTAAACCATTTTCAGTTTGTACATAAACACGAATTTCATTTTCATTGATATATGAATTTAAGATATTGTGATTTTGTTTTTCTAAAAATTCTTTTATGACTTTAAATAATTCTTCATTAGAAGCTTTTATCAAATCAGGATTTTCTATCAAATACCTAATCACTGAAATTACATTAAATCTTTTTTCTAATTCTTTTAAAACACTTCTATAAGCTGCAACGATTTTTAGAAAATCTTTTAAATCGTTTAATCCTATACCCTCATAAGTAGAACTTTCTATACCTGTTTCGATCAAATAATCATTTAAAGCTTTTTCATCTTTTAGATAAATTTCTTTTTTTTGACCTTTTTTATAGCGATATAAAGGTGGTTGAGCTAAATAAATATGTCCATTTGCTACAAGATCATTCATAAAGCGGAAGAAAAATGTTAAAAGTAAAGTTTGTATGTGAGAACCATCTACATCAGCATCTGTCATAATGATGATTTTATGATATCTTAGTTTTTCTATATCAAACTCATCACCGATCCCACAACCAAAAGCTGTGATCATATTTTGAATTTGTTCACTTTTTAAAATTTTATCTAGTCTTGCTTTTTCAACATTGAGTATTTTACCTCTTAAAGGTAAAATCGCTTGGAAAGTTCTTTCTCTACCTTGTTTTGCAGAACCTCCCGCACTATCACCCTCAACTAAATAAATTTCGCTTTCACTCGGATCTTTACTTTGACAATCAGCTAATTTTCCTGGTAAAGTCCCTACACTTGAACTTTCTTTTTTACGGGTTAATTCTCTAGCTTTTTTAGCTGCTTCTCTACCACGAGCTGCCATTAAAGCTTTATTCATGATAGCTTTTGCTTCGATAGGATTTTCTTCAAAGTATTTTGTCAAATACTCAAAAGAAGCCTTAGAAACTATAGGTCTAACATAGCTTGAACCTAATTTTCCTTTAGTTTGTCCTTCAAATTGTGGCTCAGGTACTTTAACACTTACAACTGCTATTAAACCTTCTCTTACATCATCACCTGTGATTTTAGAGTCTTTCTCTCTAGCACTAGCATTTGCTTCAATGTAATTGCTAATAACACGAGTTAAGCCCATTCTAAAACCTGCTTCGTGCGTTCCACCATCTGGAGTTTTTATATTATTAACAAAAGAAAGTAAATTTTCACTATAACTATCATTATAAAGCAATGCTACTTCAACATTTACATCTTCTTCATCTACATTGAAAAATATTGCCTTAGTTAGAGCTTGTTTTTTATTTAAATCTGTAACAAATTGACTTATACCACCTTCAAAATGAAAGCTTTCTGCTTTTCCTACACGATTATCTTTAAAATTTATAGTAATTTTTGGATTTAAATATGCAAGTTCACGAAATCTTTTAGCTAAAATTTCATAATCAAAATCAGTCACTTCAAAAATTTGATCATCTGGCCAAAATTCTATGATTGTTCCTGTTTTTTTACTTTTACCTATGGTTTCAAAATTACTTGTAACTTTACCTTCTGAAAATTCTTGGCGATAAATTTCTCCATCTCTATGCACTGTAGCAACTAATTTTCTTGATAAAGCATTTACAACGCTTACACCAACCCCGTGTAAACCACCTGAAACTTTATAAGTATCTTTATCAAATTTTCCACCTGCATGAAGCACGGTTAAAACTACAGTTAAAGTAGGGATATTTTCAGTAGGGTGAATTCCCACAGGAATTCCTCTACCATTATCACTTACTATACAAGAGCCTTCTGTAGTAATTTCTACATTAATCGTATCACAAAAACCTGCCATAGCTTCATCAATAGAATTATCCACTACTTCATAAATCATATGATGAAGACCGCCTATGTTAGTATCACCTATGTACATACCAGGGCGTTTTCTAACAGCTTCTAAGCCTTTTAAAACTTTAATATTTCCTGCGCCATAATTTTGATTTTCTTGCATTTATTTTCCTTATAAAATAACTGGCATAATTACAGTTTGTAATTCTTCACTTGAAACTAAGAATGCCATATGAGGTTCATTTATGCTAAGTTTGAATGTTTCACTTTCAATAGAATTTAAAAAGTCAGTGATGAATTTATTTTTAATGCAAAGATTAAATTCTTCATCTATATTAAGTTCCATTTCAAGTTCAGTTTTTGCTTCCATATTATCTAAACTAATACCTTCAAATACAAGTTTATCTTTATGAAAATTTAATTTCATTTTTTCAGTGATTACATTGATTTTTTTCAATGCATCCATAAATTCTTCTGTTTTAAAAATAAATTCTTTTGTGATATTTTTTGGAATTACTCTTTCATAATCAGGGAATTTATCATTAATAAGTTTTGTAAAAAACTCAAAATTATCATTTTTTGCAATCAATATATTTTCATCATAATAAATTTCAATTTTTTCAAAAAAGATTTTTTGCATTTCTAAAATAGCTTTTTTAGGGATACAAAGATTAAATTCTTTTTCGTTTGTTTTATTTAGTGTAAAAACCGCTAAGCGTTTAGTATCTGTTCCTACAAAGTTAATGTGGGTTGTTTTTATATCAAGTAAAGCACCATTTAAAGAATACTTTGGATTATTTGTATCAACTGCAGGTAGGATTTTTTTCAAAGATCTACTTAAATCACTTGAATCAATATCAAATTTATCTTTTCCTTCAGTGCTTGGGAAATTTGGAAAATCTTCATAATTAAACATAGGAAGTTTATATTTAGTTCCTTTTTGTCTAATAAAAAGGAAATTTTCTATAGTTTCTAAGACCACATCTTCATTATTTAAACTTTTAATGATATCTAAAATACTTTTAGCATTAGCAGTTGCAAAACCTGCACTTTCAACTTTAATTTTTTTGATTTTATAGTTAATACCTATTTCATAATCACTTGCCCTTATGATTAATTTATCTTCAACTACTTCAAAAAGTAAGTGAGAAGCGATGTTGCTTGAGTCTTTTTTATCTACATAAGAGTTAGTTAAAACTATGGCAGATTCTAAAGTGTTTTTATTAATGCTAATTTTCATTTTTACTTCCTTTGTTTTTTAAATTTATTTTATCATAATAATAAGCAATGTGAAAATGTGAAATGCTTTTTAAAAGCCTTTTTTTATAGAAATTTTACTCATAGAATAAAATTTTTTATTTTTCACTTTTATTCACAGGGTGCTTTTTATTTTTGTTAAAATTTTATTTCTTAATTCTTCTACTATGGCTTTTAGGTTTTCATTTTCGCTCATTAACTCTTGAATTTTTTTAATATTATGTGAAATGGCAGTGTGATCTTTCATATTAAAAAATCTAGCAAGTTGAGGCATAGACATAGTTGTAAGCTCTCTTGCTAAATATATCACAACCCTTCTTGCCATAACGATATTTTGTGTTTTTTTATTTGATTTTATATCATTTGATTTAAGATTATAACTTTTTGAAACATCAGCAAGTATGTCTTCAACACTAATATTTTCTTTTGTTTCTTTAATGTGATCTTTCATAAAGCTTTTAACGATTTCTAAAGTGATTTCTTGATTAAAAAGTCTTGCTTGGGCATTTAGATTTGTAATCATGCCTTCAATTTCTCGGATGTTATCTCCCATTGAAGTAGCGATGTAGCTTATGACTTCAGGTTTGAGATAAATAGCATTAAATTCGCATTTTTTCTTGATAATTGCGATTTTTGTATCAAGCTGAGGTGGAGTGATATCTGCGATGATCCCATTTGCAAAACGGCTTTTTAAGCGTTCTGTTATGCCTTTTAACATATTTGGAGGATTATCACTTGTCATGATGATTTGTCCAAATTTTTCTTTGATTTCATTAAAAGTAAAGAAAAATTCTTCTTGAATTTTATCTGTTTTACCTAAAAACTGCACATCATCGATGAGTAAAACATCGCAATTTTTGTATTTTTCATGAAATTTACTCATAGTTTTGTTATTTAAATGCATGGTAAAATCATTGATAAAATTATCACTTGTAGCATAAATAACCTTATATCCATTATCTAAGCACACATTTCCGACAGCTTGAAGCAAGTGAGTTTTTCCAAGTCCTGTAGGGCCATAGATAAAGATAGGGTTGTATAATTTTCCAAGTTTGCTTTTATCGGTAATAGCTTTGCAAGTTGCATAGGCAAATTGATTAGAATCTCCTACAACAAAGCTTTCAAAAGTAAAAGAAGGATTTAAAATAGTACTTTGAAATTTAATCTGTGAAATATCTGTAGAAAAATGTTTTTTCTCTATCTTTTGATCATTTGTAATGATTTTAACTTGAGGGTTAATCCCTGTTTTTACTTCATAAAAATAAGCTAGTTTTTGTGCGTATTTTGTTTGTATAAATTTAGCTAAAAAATGATTTGGTGCGATAAATACTAAGATATTATTTTTACTTAATTTTTCACTAAATTGTAAGTGAGAAATGTAAGTATTGTATTCGTTATTGCTAATTTCAGTTTTAAATTCAAATAAAAAATCTTTTATATTCATTATTATTCTTATAAATTATGATGTAAAACTTGAAATTCTAGCTTATTTTTTATAAAAAATGGTTAAAATTATTCACATAAAAATTTAAATTTCACATCTATGTGAATAAAAAGGTGAAAAGTTTGAAAGTTTTAGGGATAGATCCTGGTTCTAGATATTGTGGATATGCTATTGTAGAAAGAATAAATAATAAAAATCAACTCATAGAAGCAGGGCTTATCAAAATCAAACCCAATAATTTACAGTATCAAATCACAGAATTATGTGAAGGACTTGATCTAATCTTTAAAAATCATCAGTTTGATGAGGTAGCTATAGAAGATATATTTTTTGCTTATAATCCAAAAACGGTTCTAAAACTAGCACAATTTCGTGGAGCTTTGAGTTTAAAAATCTTACAAATTCATGGAGAATTTGCAGAATACACACCTTTACAAGTGAAAAAAACCGTAACAGGTAAAGCAAAAGCTACTAAAGAGCAAGTAGCTTTTATGGTAAAAAGATTACTTGGAATTTCAAAAGACATCAAGCCACTTGATATTACCGATGCTATCGCAGTAGCTTTGACGCATTTAGCAAATTTGAGAGTAAAAAAGTGATTTTACTTTCCATTTCCTATAAAATAAATTTCAACATCATGTAGAAGTTTTTCACATACAGCAGAATCAGTATTTTTTTCTACTACTAGGTTGATATGATTTTTGGTATCTCTAAAACTTCCTGCAGATTTTGAATTTTTTAATTCTAATTTTTGATTATCTTTTAAATATTTAATAGTTATTACAAATTTATGTGCCGCGGTAGCTTCGCCTAGATTTGTTTCTATCAAAACATTCATATTTGATGCTTTTGCTAGGGTTGCTTGAGTTTTGTTAATCACTTCTTTCATTCTTCTATTGAGTTCTAAAATTCTTGAGATGAATTTATTATCTATACTTTCAAATGCTATTTTTAGTTTATTCATAATTTCTTGATTAGTAGGTTTATCAGGTGCTACATAAACCATATAAAGTCCATTTTTAATATCTACTTTAGTGCTTTTAGTATCACGCCCACTACCAAAAACTTTTATATATATAGCATTATCAAGATATACTCTATCTATCATAGGACCATAGATTTCATATTCTCTTTTTCTTACGATTACTTCTCTTGCGGCTACTTGAATTTTTACTGAACAATCATGAATTATAGGTTCCATTTCTTTTTTTATTTCAAGTAGTTCTTTTAGCATATAACATCCTTATTATTTTTTTTAGTATTATAGATTATAACAAAAAAATGTTTTTTTCTTTGTTAATTTTAGTTTATATAATTTTTATAACATTCCAAAGTTATTTTAAAAAAAGGAAAAAAATGAAAATTAAAATTATAGTTTCAAGTTTAGTTTTAGCAAGTGCTTTATTTGCTGCAAATTCTCATCATGCTCATCATGGAGCTTCTGGAAGTATTTCATCACAAATCATGATGAGTATGCATGAACCTATGATGAAAAATCCTTTAGTACAAAGCAATGACATAGAAAGAGATTTTTTAGCTAATATGATTCCACATCACCAAGGTGCTATTGACTCATCTAAGCTTTTATTAGAACATACAAAAAGTGAAGAGATGAAAAAAATCGCTCAAAATATCATAAAAGCTCAAGAAAAAGAAATCCAAGAATTTCAAGAAATTCTAGATAAAAATCTTTATACAAAAACTCAAATTGATGAAGAAACTTATAAAAAATTCGTTCAAGAAGAAAAAGAGTTAATGCAAAAAATGATGATTTTAATGAGTTCGGTTAAAGAAAGCAAAAACATCAATAAAGACTTTTTAGAAGCGATGATAGCACATCATCAAGGTGCAGTAGATGCTTCAAAACAAATTTTATTTTATTCTAAAGACAAAACTATCACTGATATTGCTAAAAAAATCATCTTAGATCAAGAAAAAGAAATCCAAGAATTTACGAATTTGTTAAAGTATATGTAGTGAATTGATCGAAAGAAATAAAAAATGGTGGTCCGATTGAGTTTTAACTAATATTTATAAAGGCTTATTTTTAGATATTTACAGTTTTTATATTTTTTAAAGAACCCCAAAAAGAACCCTATTTAAAATATAAAAAGGGGAGGGTCACTCGAATACGCCACTATCCCCCTCTAATAAAATTATATCTTCTTATTTTAATAAGAAGATTAAAAAATAAGCCAAAAATTTTAAAGTAAAGCCATTTGTAGAATTTTTAATGCAGATTAATCAAAGGAGAGGGTCTCATTCCGCCACTATCCTCCTCTGATGGGATTATTATAACTTTTTATCCTGATAATTTAATAAGAAAATTTTTTATTTTTCTTTTTGGTTCTTTTTATTCTCTTTTTAATTTTTATAAAAAGAGAATAAAGCTACATTTTATAGTAGTATTATATTAATTACAATACATACTTTTTAAGTATTTATGCATTCTGTGATTTATTTATAGTTCTAAATTACTAACTAATTTAAATCTTTTATTTCATGTTGTAAATCCATGATTTGTGTTTGTAATTTCCAGTAGTCATCGTTAATATTTTTTTCTAGTTTTTGTACTTTATCTTCTTGCATGGTTTCTTGAAAAAGTGGAGAATAAAGTTGAGGATTTGTTTTTATATAATAGTTCAAATCTATTTCTGCTTCTTGTAATATTTCCATAGTAGTTAAACCATTTTCTATTTGTTTTTTTGAATTTGCACTAGATAAAATTTCAATTTCCATTTTTTCCTGTGGTAATACCAAAGTTATTAGATCTGACATTCCTAAAGTTTTGATTGTATTTGGATAATTTTCAGCCCATCTTTCTAATATTTTTAAAGCATAGTGAGAAATTTGTTTATTTATCCATAAATTATAAATTTGATGAAATGATGTTTCATTTAAAATAGATTCTAGTCTTTTTATATTTGGATAATTAAAATTCATAACATTCCTTTTTTTGATTTTTATTTAATTACAAGTATAAAATATTTTGTCTTATAAATATAAAAATTAAGATGAAAATTTTAGTAAAAGCAGGATAGCTATTTACTCCAAAAAATGACACCATTTTTTAAGTAAATAACAAAATATTCTCTGCGAGGCTCATAGAAAAAATGATTTTTTGAGATTATTTTTTTAATTTATGATTCGTAATTTTTATGTATATCTAAAAATATTTTAAATAATTATCTTATGTATTTTTATTATAATTTCACAAAATAAATATCATGATTTTGCTCAACAAATGAATAATAATTTATTAGATAATATTTAAGAAAGGCGTAAAATGGAAAGAAATGAATTGCAAAGCTTACAAGAATTAAAAGAAGAAGAAAAAATAAAAATTTTAGATCGTGCAAGCAATGGTATATTAGAAAAAGAAAATGCAGATTTTCTAATAAAACTTATCGATAATGCAGAAAATAAAACAGAAGTTTTGAAAATATCAGCTCTAGGTATGACTTATAAAAGAACAGGTTTTCATTTTGATGTGCGTTTGGAGAAAAATGAAGGACAAACAATAAGATATTTGAAAAAGAATGAGAATCTTAGTTTTGATCAAGGTGGAATTACTCATAAACTTATAATAGGCGATAATTATCCTGCACTTTTAAATCTTTTAATTAGCTATAAAAACAAAATTAAAGTAATTTATATAGATCCACCTTATGGAAAAGATGATTTAGGTGCATTTGCACAAACTAATTACAACAATGCAATCACAAGAGATAATTTGCTTTCCATGCTTTATCCAAGATTAATACTAGCAAGACAACTTTTAAAAGATGATGGTGTTATTTTTTGTAGTATTGATGATAGAAATCAAGCTTATGTTAAATGTTTGTTTGATGAAGTTTTTGGGGAAGAAAATTTTTGTGGAAATATTGTTTGGCAAAAAAAGAAAGGAGGTGGACAAGACTCTCAATATTTTGCTAAAGAGCATGAATATATTTTATGTTATAAGAAAAATACATGGATTATAAATAATAAAACCGAAAAATTTAGTGAAGAAAATTTTAATAAAATAATTAATAATAGAAAAGCTTCTTTAACTAAACTTGAAAAATGGGGTATAGGAGCATTAATGGAAGATGCACCCAGTCTTTATTATCCAATAAAAGATCCAAATAATAATGATTTTTATCCTATGGCACCAAATGGACAAAAAGGACGTTGGAGAAAAAAACCCGAAAACTTAGATGCAGATCATATATTTTGGAAGGAAAATTCAAAAGGTAGACTAACGCCATATGAAGTAGTATATTTTGATGAAGTTGATGTCAGAATAGTAAAAACGAGAACTATATTTACAGATTATGGAACAACAACAGATGCAACAAAAGAAATTCAAAAAATTTTTGGAAACAAAATTTTTGACACACCAAAGCCTGTATCTTTAATTAAACATATTATTGATATATCTACAGATTTAGATGATGATATTATCCTAGACTTCTTTGCGGGTAGTGGAACTACAGGACATGCTGTTTTGGAATTAAACAAACAAGATGGTGGTAATAGACAATTTATTTTAGTTACTAATAATGAAATAACAGATTTAAATCCAAATGGAATTGCCCTAGATGTTACTTCAAAGCGTTTAAAAAGAATCATGAGTGGAGAATGTTATGATGAAAGTAAAGATTTTAAATGGTTGGAAAAAAATACTCCTTATGGAGATAGCTTAGAAGTTAGTGAAATTGAAAATATTGCTTCAAGCGATCATTCAGTTTTTGAAAAAATAGATGAAAAACTTTATGGAAAAGATTTTGAAAATATCCATGATAAAATAGAATGGATATGTAAAGAATTTGAGCTAACTTGCAGAAAAATAGAAGGTGAATGATGAAACAAGAAATTATAGAATTACAAAATGAAACTGTAAATTCCTTGTTTAATTTAGCCATGCAAGGGAAAGAAAATATCACCTTAAAAGCACCCACTGGAAGTGGTAAAACATATATGATGGCAAGCTTGATGAATAAAATGCTAGAAATTGATGATGATTTTATTTTTATAGTTTCTACTCTTTCTAAAGGAAAATTAGCAGGACAAAATTTTGAAAGTTTTGTAAATTTATCTTTAAATACTTTTATAAAATTAAACCCTTTTTACATTAGTAGTGGTGCAGAAAATACAAAAAATACAGAATATAGTCTATATATTGATATAAATCATAATGTGTTTGTTTTGCCTACTTCACAATATACTAAAGCAAGTAGAATTAGTAAAGAAAAAAGCTTATTAGTATTTTTAGAAACTTGCAAAAATCTAGGTAAAAAAATAATTTTAATAAGAGATGAAAGCCATATAGCTACAAATCTGCTAAATGAGTTATCAAATTATTTTACTCAAGTTATTAATTTTTCAGCTACTCCTAAAAACGATCAATTTGATGTTTGTATATCAGAAAACGACGCTGTTAGTGCAAATTTGATTAAAAAAGTAGAATATATAGAAGATGAAGAAGATTTAGAAAGTGGATTAAGCAAAGCTTTAGATAAATTTAAAAGCATTAAAGAAGTTTATAATAAAGAAGGGATAGTTCCTGCTTTTATAATACAAATTTCTAATCAAAATAATGCAGAATATGAAATGGAAATCATCAAAAAAGTTTTGAAAGAAAAAGATTTAAAATGGGTATGTTTTGTAGAAAAAGAAAATGGCTATGAAAGTAATAGTAGATTAGAAAAAGTAAAAAATAAAAGCCTGTGGCAAAACTATGTTAAACAAAATGATTTTCCTATTGACGTTGTAATCTTTAAAATGGTTATAACAGAAGGCTTTGATATGCCTAGAGCTTGTATGCTTTATCAAGTTAGAAATTCACAATCTAAACAACTTGATGAGCAAGTTATTGGGCGTATAAGGCGTAATCCTTGTTTAACATATTTTGAAAAATTAGATAAAAATACTCAAGAAATTTTTAGCACAGCTTATGTTTATGGTATAAAACCTAAAGAAGATCAAAATAAACGCACAATAGTAAAATTAAAGGGTGAAATTAATAAAGGTTTATTTGAAAACGAAATAATTAAAGAATTTGCTCCATTTAAAATCACTGTTCTTAGAGAGGTTGCTTTAGATGATATAGATATATCAGATTGTATTAACAATGATATAGAATACTATAATGAGTCTATTTTTAAAGCTTATAAAAAATTTCAATCTTGTAGTGATAAAGTAAAAGAAAAGCAAAGAGATTTTGTTACAGATTTTAATAAATGGTTTGTGTTTAATGCTAATTTAGATAATATCAGCAATAAGGTAAGTTCTGTTGTTGAAGATTATGAAAAATATGGAGATGTAGTTGAAGTTCAATTAAGAGATGATATTTATAGTTTTTTTGATAGCAACGGAAGTTCAGTTATATTTACTGATTGGATATGGGAAAGTAAAGGGAGTAGATTTCAATTTGATAGTGAAGCTGAAGAGGAGTGGTTTACAATCCTTGCTAATTTAAAAGATATATGTTGCAAAAAAATAAAAATTAATAATGTAGAAGTTTCTTTATTTGGTAAGAATTTCATAGATAAATCAAATATTAAATTTGATTATTATTACACAAGAAAACACACAAGTTATCCCGACTTTATCTTTAAAGATAAGCAAAATAAAATTCATATTTTTGAAGTAAAAAGTGTAAATAAAAGTAGTTCTTCAAATATAGATGAGACTTCATATAAAGAAAAAATTGAAAAATTAAAAGAAGCTTATATTTATGCAAGTGAAAAAACAGGGTATATTTTTTACATTCCCGTGAAAATCGGTGGTGATTGGAAAATATGGAAATGTGAAAATGGAGTGGTTGAAGAAAATATAAATGAAGAAATGTTTGTTGAATATATGAGAGGTGAAAAGCAAGGTAGGTTATTTTGATTTTTGTTAGCATGTGATAGTTCTTGAGTATGAGCGAATAGTTTTACTTAAAGAACTATCAAATCAAGATTAATTATAATATCTTAAAAATTTTCTTCTTTCCACCTTTTTCTTGTGCTTCATAAAAAATACTCCAATAAATGTTTTTATATTTATCTAGCAGTTTCCATAAAGCATTTCTACCTACTATTTCTACATAATCTTGTTCAATTTTCTTTTTGATTTTACTTGCTAAATCTTGCTGACAAATACCATTTTTGTTTTCATTAAGAATTTCTTTAACGAGATTAAGGGTAATTTGTGTTTTATGATTTTCTGCAAATTCTAAATAATCCACAAATTCAAATTCTAAATTTAATGTGTTTATTTTAAATGCCTGAGATTTTGTAACAAATCTTCTTTTTTGAGGCTCTAAAAGAATGACAAACTCTTCATCTGTTTTAATATCTTTTTTATGTAAAAAATATCCTTCATCTACACTATCTAAAAAAGTTGTTGCACCTTTGTAGGCTTTATTATTTTCATCTGGTTTTTGTTTTGGTTGATGATGTAGAAAAATAATAGTAGCTCCATTATCTCTTATTTTTTGCAATTCATCAAAAACCTTAATCATTGTAAAGTCTTTATTAAAATCATCTTGAATAAAATTTCTAATGCTATCAATTACAATTAATGTGTTTTTTAAATCTTTAGCTTTTTTTAAATCTCTAAAAAGACTAAACTTATTTGTATTGTTAGAAAAAAAATAATAAAAATTTGAACTTTTTAAAAATTCACTTCCTTTTCGTTCTTTCAATATTCTTTCATTATTATCGCCATCAAAATAAAATATACGATCTACTTTGTTATTATCAAGCAGATATTTACTTAAATATAACATAAAATAACTCTTACCACTTCCTGCACTAGCATAAAACATTACTAAAGACTGTTTTACAAGAAAACCATCTATCAACCATTCAAAATCAATGTTTTCTAGTTTTTCTATATTTACTTGCTTGAAATTCTTTTCAAAAACAATATCAAGTAGTAGCTTGTTGCTCTTTATAGAATTCATAAATTCCCTTTGACCATGTTTTTATCTAGCCATATTTCAATCTCACTTCTTTTATATAGAATTGTTTTTCCTAATTTAATAAAAGGCAAGGAGTTAGCTTGATTTTGATTTTTTTGCATACGCATTTTATATTGTTTACTAAGACTAATTCCAAATTCGCATTCTAATTGCTTAGGGGTTAAAAAATTTTTGTTTTTTGGTTCTATAATTTGCATGTATTATCCTTTATATTTTCATAAAATAATAATTTATTTTCTAAAAATTGTCAATAATTATCATTAAATTTTTTTATTTTCTTTAAAATTATTTTATTGTAGAATATATTTTATGAAAACGATAGGTGAAAAATTAAGAGATTTGCGGAATGCTTACGGATTAAGCCAAAGAGAATTTGGAGAAAAAGTAGGTATTACTAAAGGTAGTATCAATTCTTATGAAAACAATGTAAATTCCATTACTCAAGGTGCAAAATGGAAAATTTTGCAAGCAACAGGGATAGGGTTTGAATACTTTGATTCTGATATGACACTAAGCGAGGCCTTTAAAAAATACAATATAGATATAAGTAAAAAACTTGAATTTAAGAAAATAGAAGAAAGTATTTGTGCTATATGTGATGGAGTTAAAAACTATATAGATGGAAAATATTTAGAAACATTTAATATAAAATCATTATTTTTAAATCATTTATTTGATGGTATGGGATATTTTGATTTGTGTTTTTTAAAAGTAAAACATAATGAATTAGAGCCTTATGCAAAAAATGGTGATATTTTAGTTGTATCAAGTAATAAAAATGCTGAAAATGGAGATAAAATCATCATTAATTACAAAGAAAATATTCTTATAGTTCAATATTTTCATGAGTTTGATAAAATAATACTTAAAACTATGAGTGGAGAAGAAATAAAATTTTATAATAGTGAATTTAGTGATTGTGTAGACATTTTAGCAATTATAAAAGGTAAATTTTATTTTGAAGTATGATTACTAAAGAGATAGAAATGAATAAAGGGCTTAGAATTCTTAAGCTTTACAATGAGTTAGGAAAGCTTTTATAAGGTAAAGAAGTATTGAATATTTAAAAAAATATGTTAAACATTCTAAAAGTTTGATTTTATGGATAATTTTCCTACAGAAAGTAAAAAGAAAATTTTATAATCTGTTTCAAGTTCTGTAATATAAGGTTTTATACTCTTTTTAACGAAATTAAAAAGAGTATAAAAATAATTATGAGAAATAAAATATAATATATTTATATTCCTAAAAATTCTAAATTATTTAAATAATCATCATACCATTGTAAAAGTTTTCTTTTTTGAATGATGGTTGCTTTTTCTCTTTCATAAGAAAATTTTATTTGATTAAGTTCTTTATGTGCTAAAACGCTTTCAATAACTTCTTCGCTAATATTTAATTTTAAGAGCTCTGCCTTATGTTGAGAGCAAATAGTTCTAAATGTAGCTCTAAAACCATGAGAGCTAGCTCGCTTGTGCCATTTATTTTTACCTCCTAAATTTTTAATGGCTTTACCTATGCTATCTCTATTAATATGTCCTTGTATGGTTTGTGCAGGAAAAACAAAATCGCTAATTTCTCCGCTAAATAAAAATTGCTCTTTTAATACCTTAATCATTGTTTTTGTAAGTGGAATTTCATGTGCAATTTTTGTTTTTGTTTCATTTGCTGGTATAGTCCAAATTTGTTTTTCAAAATCAATATTAGCCCATTTTACACTAGCAGTGTTAAAAGGTCTATTGATACTAAGAATTTGTAAATACAAAGCCCTTTTTGTTTGTTTTTCCATTCTATTATCTTGCTTTAGATCTTGAATAAATTCTTTTAAATCTTCTGATTGAATTAAGGCAGGGTATCTTGTATCTATATTATGGTTGTTTTGAAATCTTTTAGGGGAAGCAAAGTTATCTTTTAAGCCATCGCTAGGATCAAAATCAATATATCTATCTTTTAAGGCTATTCTAAAAATACCCTGAACATGATTGATTAAACGGTGTATGGTTTCTAACCTACTTGTATAAGGATTATTTGGATTATAAATAGCATTAAATATAGATAATAAATCACTATATTTTA
Source organism: Campylobacter sp. CNRCH_2007_0968H (assembly GCF_025773245.1). Classification (NCBI taxonomy): domain Bacteria; kingdom Pseudomonadati; phylum Campylobacterota; class Epsilonproteobacteria; order Campylobacterales; family Campylobacteraceae; genus Campylobacter; species Campylobacter sp. CNRCH_2007_0968H. Next base: position 138,858 of record NZ_JAKMTQ010000003.1, read on the forward strand.
TGTTTTTTACATCTAAATTTCCTAAACTTGGCATGAGATATTTTTCTACCATTTGTATAATTTTTTTAACATAGCTATCGCTAAGACATTTTTTTTGTTTTTGATCTATATAAAGAATAAATAAGTTTTTAAACTTATATTTATCATTTCCATTTTTTAGTAATCGTATATCTTTACATTTTTCAAATTCTTTTAAAAACTGAATAGCTTCTTTTCTAGCTTCAGCTACACTATAAATTCCTTCTCTAAATTCTTTAAGTTTTGTGTATTTGTCATTAATTTTAATACTAAAAGTTTTTTGGCCACTAGGATATACAAAAACATAAAGCTCTTTTGGATTACCTACAGCTTTTTTGTATCGTTTATCACTAGGTTTTAAATTTCTAATATCTTTATCTTGTAAGCTTTGTTTTGCTATGTTTGCCATTATTTTCCTTTAAAGAACCCTATTAGGTTTTAAGAACCCTAATAATGACCTTAATTAATTGAAAATAATTATAACACAAAAGAAATTAATTGAAATCAAAGATCATTTAGTTTGTTTATATATAGCATTTTGAAGGCATTTTTTGGAAATTAAAGAAATCGAAAGAAATAAAAAATGGTGGCTCCGATTGGACTTGAACCAACGACCACCACCATGTCAAGGTGGTGCTCTACCAACTGAGCTACGGAACCTTAAAAAACAAAAATTATATAAAAATATTTTTACATTGTGCTTAAAATCACTTTTTAATTTTTTTCATATCATTTAACCATAAATCTAGCTGTGCTTCAAAACCTATACCTTTGCTATGATAAAATTTCAAATCTTTTTCTAGGTATCTTTGCTTAACCCATCCTCCAAAATCATGTGGATAAAGGTAGTTTTTTCTTTGTGGGTTATTATTATCAAGATAAGGAAGTATTTTTAATGCAGGATTATTTTGTACATAATTTAGTGCTTCATTTATAGCAAGATAGCTTGAGTTTGACTTAGGCGAACTTGCTAAAAATACCACACATTGAGCTAAGATGATCCTAGCTTCAGGATAGCCTATGTTTTTTACTGCTATGAGTGTGCTTGTGGCTAGGTTAAGTGCTTGTGGGTTTGCATTTGAGATATCTTCACTTGCAAATATCACTAATCTTCTAGCGATGAAATCCGCACTTTCGCCCCCATCGATCAGCCTCGCAAGATAATACAAACTCGCATCCACATCACTTCCTCTTAAACTTTTTATCATAGAACTAGCTAGTCTATAGTGTGTATCTTTACTTGAAGTGCCATCGCTTAAAACATTTGCTCTTAATTTTTTCAAAGTTTCAAGTGTGATATGAGTGCTATCTAAAGCCAAAGCAAACTCACATAAATTTAAAAAGTTTCTTGCATCATTTGCACTAGAAGTGATTAAAAAGTCTTTAGCATCATCATCGATTTTACATTGGAGTTTTTCTTGTACTTTTGTGGCAAGTTTTTCTAAGTCTTTATACTCTAAACCTTTAAATTCAAAAAGCATACTTCTGCTTCTTATGCCTGAAGTTAAAGTAAAGTAGGGGTTTTCAGTGCTTGCGCCTATGAAAAGGCATTTTTGATTTTCCAAAGGGATTAAAAGCATTTCTTGTTGGGTTTTTGAAAGCCTATGCACCTCATCGATAAATATCAAAGGTTTATATAAAGAATTTTCATAATTACTTAGTATTTTTCTAAGCTCTTCAAGTTTAAAATTCCCTCCATCAAACTCATAAAAGTCTAATTTATACTCATACGCTATTGCTCTTGCAAAAGAAGTCTTCCCGCAACCTGCTGGGCCAAAAAATACACTATGAGGGAGTTTTGAAACTTGTATGAATTTTTTAAAAATTTCTACTAAATTTTCTTGTCCTAAAACCTCATCTAAAGTTTTAGGACGAAAAGTTAAGCTTAAATTTGTCATTGTGGATTTATGGTAAGTCTTTCACCATTAATGATAGTTGTAACATCACTTTTATTAGAATCATCATAGATAAAATCAAGCATATAAGAGCCATTATTATCTACAAAATAAGTATCAAAATTTGCAAAATCAGGCCAAATTTGACTAGGAAGAATTTCTGTGTTTGCATGAAATTGTGATTTTATATTGTTTTCAGTGAAAATAGTTTGCCCATTTGCGTCAAATTTTTTACCTTCTTTTTCAAAACTTAGATTATTTAAGATGATTTGTGGGTTTGCTTTTAAAAATTGACTTGCCAAAAGCATCATAGAAAAAATATCAGTGTTTGAATTTTGCATTAAGCTATCATAAGCTTTTTTAGAAAGATTATTAAAATTCATATCTAAATTAATATTATTTAACATAAAGTTTTCATTTGCAAGATTAAATTTAGCTAAATCTAGTTTTAAAACACTATCATAATCGTTTTGAACATTTTGAGCTGTTTTTGCAAAAATTTTTAATTTATCAAAGTCAAAAGCAATAGAACTTATAAAACTAGCACTATCAATGCTTATATTTTGTTCACTATTTCTACTAGGACTAAAGATATCATTAAAACTTAATTTTTGTATAGGAAATTCAGAAATTTTGATATTTTTTGCTTCTAATTTTTCTTTATGAGATAGCTGTTCTAATAAAACATAACCTAGATTAAGTTCCATATTTTTTACAAATTCATCAGAACCTATAATCTTAAATGATGTATTATTTAAAACTAAATTTGTATCATTGCGTGTGAAATTAATATCATTTATTTTTGCATTGATGTTAATGTCACCACCTTTGACGCTAACTAAGATTTTAAAGATTTCTTCGTTTGGAAAAATGCCTTTTAAGTCTTCATTTTCATTTAAAATAGAAACGATAGCATTATTACTTGCAAAAAAATTATTGGAAAAATCCACATTCACTTTAAAACTATAAGGTAAATCATTAAGTGTAGCTATAAAACTTCCTTTGGAATTTAAAAGTCCTTTAGTGTAATTAGTATCTTCAACATTATAATATGCTGTATCTTGACTCATTTGTGCAAAGATTTTTTCATTGATTGAGTTAATATAAGAAGCTGAGGTAAAAAACCCTATAACTAGTAAAATTACTACTACAACCCCTGCGATGATTTTTTTCATTCATTTTCCTTAAGTGAAATTTTAAAAATTATATATTTTTATTACTAACTAATGCTTATAAAATTCTCACATTTATACATTACTTAACTTTTTTACTTATAATTGCACTATTTAAAATCAAAGGTAAAAAAAATGAAACTTTTTGGAACAGATGGAGTACGCGGTAAAGCGGGGGAGTTTTTGGATTCATTTTTAGCAATGCGTTTGGCTATGGCTGCTGGAATTTATTTTAAAGACAAAGCCCTTACAAACAATATCTTAGTAGGAAAAGATACAAGAAGAAGTGGTTATATGATAGAAAATGCTATCGTTTCAGGACTTACTTCTATAGGTTATAATGTTATAGAAATAGGTCCTATGCCAACACCTGCTATTGCGTTTTTAACTGAAGATATGCGTTGTGATGCAGGGATTATGATATCAGCTTCACACAATCCTTACTATGATAATGGCATTAAATTTTTTGATGCACACGGAAATAAACTTGATGAGCAAGCAGAAGCGAAAATAGAAGAAATTTATTTTAATGATAAACTCATAGAAGAGGCAAGAACAACAAAATCACAAATTGGTCAAGCAAAAAGAATTGATGATGTGATAGGAAGATATATTGTTTCTATAAAAAATTCTTTTCCTAAAGAGCTGACTTTAAAGTCTTTACGCGTTGTGTTAGATGTGGCTCATGGAGCTTCTTATAAGGTAGCACCTACGGTTTTTAAAGAACTTGGTGCAGATGTGATTGTGATCAATGATAAGCCAAATGGTTTAAATATCAATGAAAATTGTGGGGCTTTACATCCTTTAAATTTAGCTTTAGAAGTAAAGAAATTTAGAGCAGATGTTGGTTTTGCTTTTGATGGGGATGCGGATCGTTTGGTTGTTGTGGATGAAAAAGGCGAAGTAGCTCATGGAGATAGTCTTTTGGGTGTTTTAGCTTTATTTTTGAAAAAACAAGGCAAGTTAAAATCAAGTGTAGTTAGCACTATAATGAGCAATGGTGCTTTAAAAGAGTTTTTAACTAAACATAAAATCACACATGAAACTTGCAATGTAGGCGATAAATATGTACTTGAAAAACTCAAAGAATGCGGTGGAAATTTTGGTGGTGAGCAGAGTGGGCATATTATCTTTAGTGACTATGCAAAAACTGGAGATGGTTTGGTAGCTGCTTTACAATTTAGTGCTTTAATGCTAAGTGAAGCAAAAAGTGCAAGTGAAATTTTAAATCAAGTTAAACCTTACCCACAGCTTTTGCATAATCTTAAAATTTCAGAGAAAAAAGACTTAAGCAAGCTTGCAGGCTTAGAAGAGTTGAAAAAAGATTTAGAAAAAAAAGGAATTGCTAGTTTGTTTAGGTATTCAGGTACAGAAAATTTAATACGCTTATTACTTGAAGCAAAAGATATTAAGCTTTTAGAAAAAGAAATGAAAGCTGTTGAAAGCTTTTTTATGAAAGCATTGAATGCTTAAAATTTTATCTTTAAAATTTTGGCTTGTTTTTGCTTTAGTTTTTATACTAGATCAAGTAAGTAAGTATTTGTTTTTGCAAGGGCTTGAGTATAGGGGTGAATTTTTTGATTTAGTTTTAACCTATAATACCGGTGTAGCCTTTTCAATGTTTGCATTTTTAGGAGAGTATTTAAAATACATACAACTTGTTTTTATTTTAGCTTTGTTTGTGTATTTGCTTTATCAAAAAGAATTTTTTAAAACACATTTGATCGCTTTTGCTATTATGCTATCTGCTGGGTGTTCAAATTTACTTGATCGCTTTGTGCATATAGGTGTGGTGGATTTTGTATTTTGGCATAAGTGGTTTGAATTTGCTGTGTTTAATTTAGCTGATGTGATGATAAACATTAGTGTAGCTTTGATTTTAATAAAAGAAATTTTTAATAAAAAAGGAGAAAAATGTTAGATTTTTTAACTGACTGGTATTTGTGGATTAAAATGGTGCATTATTTAGCTTTTGTTTCTTGGATGGCTGGATTGTTTTATTTACCAAGACTTTTTGTCTATCATACAGAGCATAAAGATAATAAAGGCTTTGTAGAAGTGGTAAAAATTCAAGAAAGAAAATTGTATTTTTATATCCAAACTCCTGCGATGATAGTAACTTTAATAAGTGGAAGTTTGATGTTGCATGTAAATAAAGTTTTGATGGTTGGATCAGGATTTATGCATGCTAAATTAACCTGTGCTTTGCTTTTGATTATTTATCATTTGCAAAATTATTATTATTTAAAACAACTTCAAAATGATACTTGCAAAAAGAGTGGGAAATTTTTTAGAGCTTATAATGAAATTCCAACGATATTATTTATAATTATTGCTATTATGATGGTGGTAAGACCATTTTAGTAAAAAGCCTTTAAAGGCTTTTTATCCTTTAAACTCCATACTTTTAAAATCAAGTGGATCAACATTTTCTTGCATGATATTAATGTGTTCTTTATCTTGTAAGCGTTTATTATCTCTAAATACAGCACGCACTAAATCCATACCGGTGTAAAAATCTTTCATTAATACCATAAACAAATAACGCCCAAATTCACTTGTGTATAAAGTATTATTTTCTTTTTTTATAGCTTTACTTAGCTTAAGACCTAAAAGTTCTATGAAAAGATCTTTTTCTAAATTGCAATCTAAAGTTTTGTTAAATTTATCAATCTCGATTTTACCTGCAAACATTTCAGTTAAAAAGACATATTTGATGATTTCTTTTTTACTAAAATTAGCTTTAGCAATATTTGCATTTTGCTTTTCTTTGATGAGTTTAGAATAATCATTTAAATTAAAAGCATTGATTAAAAGCTCTCCATCTAAAAAGCTAAAAGCCCCACTTCCTACACCCAAATACTCATGATGGCTACTTACATACTCATCATTAAAGCTACTTTTTTCTAAAGAAAATGACCATGCATTATTTCTTTCATAATCTTTGAAAAAATCTATAATGATTTTATAAAACTCAAATTCATTATCTTTAAAACTTACTCCTAGAGTTTTTGCGATATTATCTTTTGTGAGGTTTGATTTCATTAAAGGATAAGTTGTGATTTGTTGAGGTTTTAAATTTTTGGCTATTTCTAAATCATTGAGTAATTGCTCTTTAGTTTGAGAAGGAAAGTTAAAAATCAAATCAAGACTCATAATAGGAAGCACGCCTATAGCTTTAGAAAGCTTTTCTTGAAGCTCTTTACTTGAACCAAATTTATGATATCTTGCTACTTTTTTTAAAGTATCATCATCAAAACTTTGTATACCACAACTTAAACGATCTATAAGCCCTTTAAACATTTCTAGCTTTTTAGGTTCGATATGATTAGGATCGCTCTCACAAGAAATTTCTTTAATATTAAATAATTTTTTGCAAAGTTCTAAAGTTTTAGCAAGTTCTTCTTCATTAATTAAAGTAGTACCACCACCCACATACATAGAAGTAAAATCAAATCCTTTGTCTTTGATTTGTTTGATTTCTTCTCTTAAGCTTTCAAAATATCTTTTTGCTAAATCTTCACTATAATAATACTTATGAAAACTACAATATGGACAAAAAGTATGGCAAAATGGTATATGAGCATAGAGCATATAAGATTTTTTTGGATTAACTTTTTTTTCTTGTCCTTCTTTTAAAAGTTTCACATCAAAACCATTCTCTAAAGATTTTTGCATGGCTTTATGTGAGTAAGAAAGAGCTAAGTTTTGTAAAAAATTCATATTTTTCCTAAAAATTTCATTTTGTAGTTATTTAAAAAGACTATAATTGTATCATATTTTTACAAAGGCTTTATAATGAAAAATATTTTTATAGCATTTTTTGTATTTTTATTAGGGCTTATAAGCGTGTCAAATTCTGCACCTTTAGATGAAATTTTTCAAGATGTTAATGTTTCAGGTAATATGCGTTATCGTTTTGAGCATAATAGCCCAAAAGATAGAGGAAATAATAATTTTAATCAAAGAATTCAAATTCAAATGCATTAACAACTAAGCCTTAAGGCTCAGTTGTTATAAAAGTTTTCTTTTAAGTTTTCTTCCATAGCTTTGATATTTTCTTTTGATTCTTCTTTAGCGTTAAATCCACCACCAAAGGCTTTCATAACATCTACAATGGAATTTGCAAGCTCATAAGATGAGTTAGTATAAGAAAGTTTAGCATTTAAATAATTTCTTTGATCTTGTAAAAAATCAGCTAAATTAATCACGCCATTTTCATATCTTAAGGTAGAAATTTCATAAATTTTACTTTGAGCTAGAAATAAATTTTTATAATTTTGCTCATTTTCATAATAGCTTTGGCGGTTAAATAAAGCAAGTCTTATTTCTCCAAAGGCTGTTTTTAAGGTGTTTTCATATTGTAAAAACGCTTCATCTTTGGTAAGTTTTGCGATATTAACATTATTCATAATCTCACCCCAATGAAAAATCGGCATTGCAAAATTTCCAGCTACATTCCAAGTATTACTTCCATGTTTAACTAAAAGATCTAAATCATTACTTTGAAAACCCAAAAGTCCTGTTAAAGAAAGGTTTGGTAAAAATGCAGTTCTGGCTACTCCAACAAGATAGTTTTTTTCTTCTAAAATTTTTAAACTAGCTTGTATATCAGGTCTTTGAAGTAAAATTTCACTACCAATACCTTCAGGTATGCTAAGCTCGTATTGTCCTATTTTTTTATACTCTATGCTATTATAAAGTATATCATCAATATCATTTGAAGTTAAGATTTTTAAAGCTTTGGTATTAGCTTCTTTTTGAATTTTAGCATTTGTGAGTAAAACTCTTGAATTTTCAAGTTCAGCTTTAAATTTGTTAAGCTCATACTCACTAATTACTCCAAGTTTAAAATGCTCTAATTTTAACTCATAAGTTTTTTGATAACTTTGGGTTGTTTCTTCTAAAATTTTTACTTGCTCACTTAAGCTTGCTAGATTAAAATAAGTTTTTACTACATTAGAAATTAAGCTTAATCTTGCACTTTCATAGTCAAACTCACTAGCTTGTAATTTTGCTTTTGAAGCATTATAAGTATCTCTGTATTTACCCCATAAATCTACTTCATAACTTAAATTTAAACCCATATTAAAATCATTGCCATAGATAAATTCATTACTTTTGTTGCTTGGAGCATTGATGCTAGTTTTTGCTCTTGCTCCGCTAGCACTTCCATCTAGTTTAGGAAGCAGATCGCTTCTTGCTATACCTAAAGCCTCATAAGCTTTTTGTAAATTCATATATGCAATTTGCAAGTCGTTATTGTTTTTTAAAGCTTGATCGACTAAGGTGTTTAAATAATTATCATCAAAAGCTTTCCACCATTGTTTGTTAATGCTAATGTTTTGATCTAAGCTTTTAGTGTAATTTACATTTTTAATTTCTAAATTTGGTTTTAAACTGCAAGCTGTTATTAAAAAACAACTTGCAAAAATTATTAACTTACGCATTGATTTTACCTCTTTTTTTATCAAGCCATTTATTAAAACTTTCTAGTAAATAGAAAAATAAAGGTACAAAGAAAATGGCTATAGTAGAAGCTGCTATCATACCACCTATAATACCTGTACCTATCGCATGGCGGCTTGCACTTCCTGCTCCATATGCAAAGAAAAGCGGTAAAATACCACAAATAAATGCCAATGAAGTCATTACAATAGGTCTAAATCTCAATTTTGCTGCACTAATAGAAGCTTCAAAAATACTCTTTCCTTTTTTAAGATGCTCTTCCATAGCAAATTCAACAATCAAAATGGCATTTTTAGCAGAAAGGCCTATTAAAAGTAAAAGTCCTGTTTGAAAATATATATCATTTTCTAATCCTCTAAGCCATACAAAAAGCAAAGAACCAAATACTGCAAAAGGCACAGCCGTAATTACTGCTAAAGGCATGAGCCATCTTTCATATTGTGCTGCTAGAATTAAAAATACAAATAATAGTCCTAGCATAAATGCTATTTGTCCAGCACCGCTACTTGTAATTTCTTGATAAGCTGAACCTGACCAAGCAATAGAATAATCCTCTCCTAAAGTTTCTTTTGCCACTTGTGCAATTGCATCAATGGCTTGTCCTGAAGTATAGCCAGGAGCAGGATCACCTTGCACTAAAGCCGATGGAAACATATTAAAGCGTTTTACATCATCAGGACCAACACTTCTTTGTAATGTTAAAACGCTATCTAGAGCTATCATAGAACCATCTTTTGATCTAACAAAGATGTTTTTTAAAGCATTTTGAGTATTTCTAAAATCTCCAATTGCGCTTATATTTACACGATAATTTTTTCCAAGCATAGAAAAATCATTTACATAATAAGTTCCTATGGTGGCATTTAGAGTGCTAAATACATCAGCTAAATTTAAACCATAAAGTTTTACTTTATCGCGATCAATTTCTAGTTTTAATTGCGGAAAATTAGTATCAAGCGTTGTTCTTACATTGTGAAGTTCGGGACGCTTGTTTGCTGCTTCAACTAATTTATTTACATCAACTTGAATTTGATCATAACTTTTTCCGCTACGATTTTGTGCATACATCTCAAAACCACCAGTTAAGCTTAAACCTTGGATTGGTGGTGGATTAACAAAGAAAGTTTGAAAATTTGGATTTAAGAAGTATTGTTTGTTATAAGATCCAACTAAATCAAAACTACTAATATCTCTATCATCCCAATTTTTCAAATTAACAAACATTGCTCCAGAATTTTCTTTTAAAGAACCTGTAAAAAGATCATAGCCTATAAGTCCTACCACATTAGTTACATTCTCATTTTTGCGGATTTCTTCTGCCATAGCATCCATTGATTGAGTAGTTCTATTAAGCGAAGATGCTGCGGGTAGATTGACAATAGTTAAAAAGTTTCCTTGATCTTCATTTGGAACAAGTGAATTTGGAACAAGTTTGAAAAGTCCATATAAACCACCCAAAAAGATTACAAAAATTAACATAAAACGCACTGTTCTTTTAAGTATATAAGCCACACCAGCACCAAAAACTTCGGTAGACCAATCAAAAATATCATTAAATTTTTTCACAAAGTAAAAAGGTTCACCTTCATTTCTTCTTAAAAAAATTGCACATAAAGAAGGAGTTAGTGTTAAAGCTACAAAGCCTGATATAGTAACAGATATTGCTAAGGTTATGGCAAATTGTTTTTGGATTTCTCCCACAAAACCTGATATAAATGAAACGGGTATGAAAACCGCACAAAGTACAAGAACTATAGAAACAACAGGTGCAGCAACTTCATCCATAGCTTTAATAGCTGCTTCTTTTATGCTTATATTTGGATCTTCATGCATAATTCTATCTATATTTTCAACTACTATAATTGCATCATCAACAACAATACCAATAGCCAATACTAAGGCAAAAAGCGTAAGTAGATTGATACTAAAACCTAAGACATATAATCCTGCAAAAGTTCCCAAAATAGAAACAGGAACAGCAATCATTGGTATAATAGTTGAGCGGAAATTTTTTAAGAACAAATACATTACAATTACAACTAAAATTAATGCTTCAAAGAAAGTTTTTACCACTTCTTTAATGGAAGCTTTAATAAATATAGTTGTATCATAAGGCACTTTATAAGTTAATCCTTCAGGGAAATTTTTAGAAAGTTCTTCAAATTTTTTCTGCACTAATTCTGCTGTATTTACAGCATTTGCTCCGGTTTGTAAGAAAATCAAAATAGGAGTAGCGTCATTTCCGTTTAATCTACCTTTAAAAGTATATTCTCTTGATCCTAAAGAAACTTCGGCTACATCTTTAAGTCTTAAAAAAGAGCCATCACTATTTGCTCTTATGATAATATCTTCAAATTCTTTAGTATTTTTTAATCTTCCTTGCATAGTTACTGAATACACATAAGGAGATCTTTCCACCACAGGTTCTTGACCTATCTTACCAGTAGCATATTGAGCATTTTGCTCGCTAACTGCAGCAATAACATCAGTCGCAGTAACTTGATATTTGTTTAACAAATCAGGATTAAGCCAAATTCTCATAGAATAATTTCTTGCACCAATAGCTACGGCATTACCCACACCAGGAACCCTAGCAAGATCATCTAAAATATTTAATGCAGCATAATTATACACTTCGAGTGAATCCATAGAGCCATCAGGAGAATATAAAGTAGCAACTTCTAATATACTTGAACCGGTTTTTCTTACACTAACACCAGTTTTTTTAACATCTTCAGGTAGTTTTGCCATAGCAGCTGAAATTCTATTATTAACATCAACTGTTGCTTGGTCAGGATCTGTACCTATATTAAAATATACACTTAAGCTCATATCTCCTGAAGAGCTTGAAGTTGAATCCATATAAATCATATTTTCAACCCCATTGATTGCATCTTCAAGAGGAATAGCCACCGTTTGAGCCACCGTTTGAGCATCAGCTCCTGAGTAAGTTGCACTTACCTTAACAACGGGTGGAGTTAAGGAAGGATATTGCTCCACGGGTAAAGAATAAAGTCCTATAATACCTGCTAAAGAAATAATAATAGCTACAACAGAAGCAAATACAGGTCTTTCTATAAAGAATTTAGAAAACATTATTTATTCTCCATTACGCTAACACTTGCACCAGGACGGATTTTTTTGAAGTTATTTAAAATCACTTTATCCCCATTTTTTAAGCCCTTGTCAATAATTGCTTTATCAGAAGTTTGATAAATAACATTAACAATAGTTTTAACTACTTTTCCATCTACAAGGGTATAAACATAAGTAGCACTATCATCTTGCAAAAGCGCAACTTGAGGAATTTCAAAACCATCTTTTTGAACAAAACCACCAACATGAACATTTGCAAAAGAGCCAGGCATTAAGTTTGAATTGTTGTTATCAAAAATAGCTTTTGCTTTTACTCCACCACTATGAGTATCTATAACGCTATCTACGAAATATAATTTTCCATTGAAAAGTTCTCCACCAACATTAGCTTGCACTTGGATATTTTCTAATTTCCAATTGCCGCTTTGAATATTTTTATTCATATTGATTTTATCTACATCAGAAATATAAAAATCTGCAAAAATTGGGTTAATGTTTGTAATGCGTACAAGTTCAGTAGATGAAGCATTTACATAATCACCCACATCCATTAATGCATCACCTAAAATTCCATCAAAAGGAGCACTTACTATGGTGTATTTTAAGTCTAATCTTGCATTAGCAAGTTTTGCTCTAGCGCTTTCTAGATTAGCTTTTGTGGAGTTAAATTTAGCTAAACTTGCATCAAATTCTTTTTGTGAAATAGCATTTTTTTCTATTAAAATACTATCTCTTTTAAAATTTTTTTCAGCATCATCAAAATTAGCTCTTGCTACCAAAGCTTCTCCATAAGCCATATTTACACTTGCTTGGTATTTGTCAGGTTCTATAAGAAAAAGCTTATCGCCTTTTCTTACAGCTTGACCACTTTTGAAGTATTTTGCTTTGATTTCACCGCTTACTTTAGGTTTGACTACTACATCTAATTCAGTGCTTAATCTCGCAGGATAAGTAAACTCTAAAGGTAAATTAGCACTTTGCATAGTCATAATACTAACAGGTTGAGGAGGGAGTTGTTTAACTTGTGCATTCTTATCATCTGAACATGCTATAAAGATAAGAGAAGCGCAAGCTAGAGTTAAAAGTTTTGTTTTCATTTGTTTCCTTAAGTTATTTATTTAGCTAAATAAAAAGTAATTTATATTACAAAATTAATAAATATTATTTTATCAATCTTTAGTTAATTAAAATTAACAAGTCCTTGAGTAAAAAGCTTTACGATTTTTTTTGCATGGCTTTGTTGTTCTTTTTTATTCATTGAAACTTTATTTTCAAAAGTGCTTTGTATAAAAAATGTCCCTCTAAGCATAGCACAAAAAGTATAACTTAAAAATTCAGCATTTTGAGCTAAAATTTCATTTTCTTCTTCAAATCTTTTTCGAAGAACATATTCTACTTCTTTTCTATTGCTTCCTTTAAACCATTTTCCAAAATCAAATTTTTCATTATAAATTTCAGAATACAAAAGTCTTACTATAGCTATAGTTTTGGTGTCGTTAAAAATCCCTAAATAAGCTTTTGCAAATTGATATAAGAATTCTTCTAAATTAGCATCAGGTGAAAGTCGCATATTTTTTTTCAAAATAGCTAAAAAATGATTTTCTGCAAAATCATTTAAAACTGCTTCAAATAAACCTTCTTTACTTTTAAAATGCTCATATACGCAAGAAAAAGATCCACCAGCTTGTTTGATAATATCTTTAAGATTAGTTGCTTCGTAGCCATTTTTTAAAAATGACTCCGCAGCGATTTGTTTGATTTTTTCAAGCCTTGCTTGAGATTTTGAAGAAATTCTTTTTTTCATTTTAGTATTTTTTATGCTCTATGATAGAATTTTTAGGATATACAAAATTGCTCTCGCGTAATATGACAATATTTTTATCATCAAGCGCATAGGCTTTGATGGTTAATGGTATTACAGTGTCTTTTCTATCATTATCGGCTAGTTTTTTAGTAGCTTTTAAAACAACTATATGTTTATTTTTTTCGCCAGCTTTTAGTTTAAAAGATTTTTTAGGTCTAATGATTTCTAAGCCATCTTCAATGCCTTGTAATTTCACATCAAAATAATACTCATGAGTTTTATTATCGGTGTTTTGAAATAAAAATACATAAGCATTACTAATAATTAATTCTCCATCATGGGTTTTTCTGATTTGATAAAGCTCACTAGAACGGTTGATATTTAAAAGCATATTTTCTTTTTTACTTCCCATTAAAACTAAAGCCACAAAAACACCACACAAAACAACTAAATATCCAATAGTTCTAAATCTAAAATATTTTACTTTTTCCCTTGTTTCAATAGCTTTTGCACTAGTCCAATTAATTAAGCTAGGACGATTAAATTTGGCTTGAACTTTTGAACAAGCATCGGCACATTCAAGACAATTAATACACTCAAGTTGCATTCCTTGGCGTATATCTATATGTGTAGGACAAATTTTTACACAGGCTTCACATCCTATACATTCACCTTGCGGCGGCTTTTGATAAAGTTTGGTATGTCCATCATAAATCGCACCTCCTCTTTTATCATCATATATTACTTGAACGGTGTTATTATCAAACATTACAGATTGAATTCTTGCATAAGGACATACATAAACACAAAATTTTTCACCCAAATATACTATATCAAAAGTAAAAGCCAAAGAAGCGCAAAATAAAATCCCTAAAAGTAATAAATGATCAGCAGGATTTTGAATGTATGTAAAAAAATCTTCAGGTGGTACAAAATACCATAAAAATGCACTCATCATTAATAATGAAAAAAGATAAAAAATCACAATACTTAAAGCTTTTTTGACGAAAAATCCACTGACTTGCTTTTGTTTATTTGCTGTGCTTTTATGAATTTTAAAGATTTTTGTTTGTAAAAGATCTCTATAAATAACTCTAGCAATAGTTTGAGGACAGCTCCAAGCACACCAAATTCTTCCTGCTAAAGTAGTAACAAAAAGTATAGTTAAAAACATACCCATGATAACAAAAGGCATTAAATACAGCTCTTGAGTATCAAAAGCGATAAAAAATAAATTAAGTTTTTTATGATCAAAGCTTAATAAAAAGAAATGATTTCCATTTATTTTTATAAAAGGTAGTGCTATAAAAATAATCATAGAAATGATATAAGCTATATATCTTTTTTTAGTATAGTTTGTGATGTGAGCATTCATTTTATTTTCCTTAGAAATATTTCTTTATATTGTAGTATTAGAAAAATTAAATCAAACTTTGTCTTAATTAATAATTTATATTTAATTTTTATTTATATAATTATTACAAAAATAAGTTTTATTTTCAAGAAAATTATGATATAATCTTTATTTTAAAATTTATTTAAAGAAAGGTGGTGGGGGTCGTGCCAGGAATCAAGGTACATCCTAATGAGTCTTTTGATGAAGCGTATAGAAAATTCAAAAAGCAAGTAGATAGAAATCTAGTTGTTACTGAAGTTCGCGCTAGAAGATTTTTTGAGCCTATGACTGAAATTCGCAAAAAACAAAAAATTTCAGCACGCAAAAAAATGCTTAAAAGACTTTATATGCTTAGACGCTACGAGTCAAGACTCTAATACCAAAAAAGCCGAGAAATCGGCTTTCTTCGTTAAAATATTTATGTTTTTTTGGATTATAATTATTCATTTTTTCGGACTTATTTTACCAGGACCTGATTTTTTCTTAGTAAGTTCATATGCATTAAGAGAAGGGGTTAAAAGTGCTTTAAAGGCAAGCTTGGGAGTAAGTTTAGCTGTTAGTATATGGATTATACTTTCTATACTCGGATTAAATGTCGTTTTTCATAAATTCCCATTTTTACAAATTATACTATCAAGTTTTGGAGCATTTTATCTTTTGTATTTATCTTTTAAGATTTACAAGAATACAAAAAATGACAAAATTAAAGTTCAAAAAACTTATATATCTGCATTTTTAAGTGGAATGATTACAAATTTATCTAATCCTAAAGCAATTTTTTATTTCGCCAGTGTTTTTGCAAGTTTTGATTTTACACAAATGCGATGGATGTTGATAGTCTTGATATTTGTTTTGATTTTAGAAACTATAATTTATTTTTCTTTGATTTCTTTATTATTTTCTAAACCATTTATGGTAAGAATTTATCAAAAGAATTTAAAACTTATTGATTATCTAAGTGCTTTTATATTTTTTGTTTTTGCTGTGTTTATTTTAAGTAGTAATTTAATGACTATGATAAACTAAAACAATTAATTTTTATTAATACTTTTTTTGTTAAAATCTTATTAAGTTAAATTTATAAATTTTTATAGGAAAGATTATGAAACACATTAAAACTATACTCAAACTTAGTATGATAAGCGGTATTGCTGCAATTAGTGCAGGTGCTTTAAGTGCATGTAGTAATAATACAAATGATTCTAGCAATAACGCTTTAAGTCAAGCGGCAAATACTCAAGGGGCCTTTGTTATTATTGAAGAAACCGCTCCAAATCAATACAAAATCAAAGATCAATTTCCAAGTGATGAAACTAGGGTAGTCTTAAAACAACTTGATGGAACTGAAAGGGTTTTAAGCAAAGAAGAAATGGATAAATTAATCCAAGAAGAAGCTGCTAAAATAGACAATGGTACTTCAAATTTAACAAATCCAAACAATGCTCAAATGAGTAGCGGGGGGCTTTCTTTAGGCGAGACATTGCTTGCGAGTGCAGCTGGAGCTATTTTGGGAAGTTGGATAGGTTCAAAGCTTTTTAACAATCAAAATTTTGCAAATCAACAAAGAGGAGCATTTTCAAATCAAAGTGCTTATCAAAGAAGTGTAAATAGCTTTAATAAAGCAAGTACAAGTGCTACTTCAGGATCAAATGCAAAAAAATCAGGCTTTTTTGGTGGTGGCTCTAAAGCTACTTCAAGTTCTGCAAATTCTTTTGGCTCTTAAAAGGTGAAAAAATGAATTTTTTAAAAGTAAATCCTTTAGAAAAATCTTATTTAGAGCAAATAGGTTTTTCATGGCATACGGATAATGATGGAAGTGATTATTTAGATTCTAATTTAGTTTGCGTAAGGGAAGATGAAGCAAATGCATACTACGAAGCAGTTAATGAGCTTTATGATATGTTTGTAGCTGCTGCGCAAGAAGTGATTGATAATGATCGTTTTGACGAGCTTGGAATTCCTTTTAATTTGGTTGATGCGATTAAGATGAGTTGGGAAAATGATGTGCATTGGCATTTATATGGTAGGTTTGACTTAGCAGGTGGGCTTGATGGTAAGCCTATAAAACTAATAGAATTTAATGCTGATACTCCAACATCTTTATTTGAAAGTGCTATTTTGCAATGGGCTATTTTAAAGCAAAACAACCTAGATGAAAGCTCGCAATTTAATAATATATATGAAGCTTTAAGAGATAATTTTAAAAGACTTATAACCTTAGAAGAAGATGTAAGTGAATTTGAAAAATATTATGAAGGTTGGAAAATATTGTTTTCTTCAATTGCAGGTAGTGATGAGGATATGATTACAACAAAACTTTTAGCACACATTGCTAGTGAAGCTGGTTTTGAGAGTGAATTTTCTTATATTGATGAGGTAGAATTTTCACCCGAAGGAATTTTTAAAAATGATGTAAATTTTGAGTATTTTTTCAAACTCATTCCTTGGGAAAGTATAGCTATAGAAGAGGGTGAACTTGCTATGCTCTTAACTCAAATTATGCAAAATCAAAAAGCAATTATTTTAAATCCTGCTTATACTTTACTTTTTCAAAGCAAGGGTATAATGAAAATTTTATGGGAGCTTTATCCAAATCATCCTTTATTGCTTGAAACAAGTGATGAGCCTTTAGTGGGTAAAAAATGTGTTAAAAAGCCTGTTTTTGGTAGAGAAGGAGCAAATGTTTCTATTATAGAAGCTAATGGAGATATAAGTTTTGAAACAAGTGGAGATTATCAAAACAATCGTTTTGTGTATCAAGAATTTGCTGAGTTTAATCAAAATGAAAATGATTATTATCAAGCAGGAGTTTTCTTTGCTTATGAGGGTTGTGGTTTAGGTTTTAGAAAAGGTGGTTTGGTGCTTGATAATTATTCTAAATTTGTAGGGCACATTGTTAAAGGATAAAAAATGAAAATAGTATGTTTAGATGCTGCTACTTTAGGTGGAGCTGATTTAACAGCTTTTGAAAGTATTGGGGAATTTATAAGTTATGAACTTACATCTAAAGATGAGGTTATCTCAAGAATATCTGATGCGCAAGTTGTGATGATAAATAAAGTCATCATTGATCAAGAAGTTATAGATAACACCAATTTAAAGCTCATTTTGCAGCTTGGCACAGGGGTAAATAATATAGATGTAGCTTATGCAAATTCTAAAGGTATAATAGTAAAAAATGCAGCTGGGTATTCTACCAAAAGTGTTTTAAGTCATACATTTGCTTTGCTTTTTGCTTTTTTAAATCAAATCCCATATTATGATGGATGGACCAAACAAGGGCTTTGGGTAAAAAGCCCAATATTCACTGATTTTAGTAGAACTTTACATACTCTAACAGGAAAAAAACATGGTATTATAGGGCTTGGGGTTATAGGTAAAGAGGTAGCTAAGGCTTCGCAAATATTTGGAGCAAATATTTGTTATTATTCTACCTCAGGGGTTAATAATGATGATACATATGAGAAAGTAAGCCTTGAAGAGCTTTTACAAACTTCTGATGTGATAAGTATCCATGCACCTTTAAATGAAAAAACAAAAAATTTATTAAACAAGAAAGAATTAATGCTTTTAAAAGATGAGGCCATTTTAATTAATGTAGGTCGTGGTGGGATTATTAATGAAGTAGATTTAGCTCAAATTATGGATGAAAAAAATATTAGAGTGGGGCTTGATGTACTTGAAGTAGAACCTATGGTTGAAAATCATCCTTTGCTTAATATAAAAAATAAAGAAAATTTAATTATCACTCCACATGTTGCATGGGCTAGTGAAGAATCCATACAAAATTTAGTCCAAATCGTATTTAATAATCTTAAGGAGTTTATAGAAAATGGCAAATGAACATAGTTTTGACATTAGTGGGGAAATTGACAAACAAGAGCTAAAAAATGCTTTAGAGCAAGCTAAAAAAGAGCTTGATAGCAGATATGATTTAAAGGGTATTAAAAGTGAAATAGAGCTAAATGAAAAAGAAAGTATTTATAAGCTTACTTGTTCAAGTGAAGCAAAAATTGAAGTGCTAAAAGATATTGTTATTTCAAAACTTATCAAAAGAGGGATTAACCCTAATGGTATTAAAGAGTTAAACAGGGAGAGTGGAGCAAATTTTAGATTGAATTTAAAAGTTAATGATGCCATTGATGCTGATAGTGCTAAGAAGATTAATAAAGCTATAAAAGATAGTAAGTTAAAGGTAACTTCAAGTATTAGAGGCAATGAAATTCGCGTAGTTGGTAAGCAAATTGATGATTTACAAAGCGTGATGAAAATAGTAAAAGAGTTAAATTTAGAACTTAATCTTAGTTTTAAAAACCTTAAATGATAAAGTTACTTCAAATAATTTTTTTGTGTTTTGTGTGCGTTTTTTTAAGCTCTTGTGTTTTAAAAAGCAAAACGCAATCACAAAGTGCTTATATTGTTTTAAAAACCCCTCAATTTAGATTTGCTGATTATGGCTTTTTATATGAGGGAAAAAATTTTACAAGTTTAGAACTTTATAGTGCCTCTAAGGCTTTACTTGAGTTAAAAATCACGGATAAAATTTGCATTAATGGTGTATGTTATGCAAAAACTTTTTTTAATAAAAGATTTTTTAATTATGAATATTATGATGATTTTTTGCAAGATTTAATTTACAAAAAACCTATTTTTTATGGGAAAAATAAGCAAATTACCTCTTGTGGTTTTACTCAAAATATTATAAGCAAAAATTATGATATTTTTTATGAGGTTTGTGATAAAAATATGAGTTTTAGTGACAAAAAATCTAAAATTAAATTTAGCATAAAATCAATATAAAGGAAAATATGAAAGATTTAAAACTTTTTCTTAATGATACTTTTAAAAGCAATATTTATAAAAACTTACAATGCAGTGAAGATGAAATTTTAATTTTAAAGCATTTGTGTAAAAATTATTTACAAGCAAATGTAAGTATTAATGCCTATAATCTTCTTAGTGAAGTTTTTAAAAATGATGAATATGAGTATTTAGATCATTTAAAAGATCTTAAAAATCTTATAGAAAAAGGTTTTATTATTCAAATTTTTTCTGATTTTAAATCGAGTAAAAACTCAAGTTTATTTTTAAATTTGTTACAATGCGAGTTAAGTTTAAGTGAGGTTTTTTTACAAATTTTAGAAAATAAAACTATACAAGATTTTATGCAAGATCAAATTTATGAAGATCATATTGCATATTTAAAAGATGAATTTTTTAAAATCGAGCTATATCAAAGATTGCGTTTTTTTGCTAAAAGCTCTCAAAGTAAGAATATTAAAAAAGATATAGCTATATTTGAAGCATATATTAAAGAGCGTTTAAAAAAGAGTAAAATTTCTAATGTTTTGGTAGATATTTTTAAAGAGTATGCTTTAAACGATAAAGAATGTTTGATATTTATTAGTTTATTAAAAGAAGAGTATTTGCTAAATACTGAAAATTCTTATAGTAGAGATTTTAATTTTTTACTTCATTTAATTAGCGAAGATGATGTTCAAAAACAAGAAAACAAAGTCTTACTAGAAGAATATTCTAAGCTACTTAGTTCAAATCTTTTAGAATATGATGAATTTGTTAATTCTTTGGGTGATATAACTAAGATTTTTTATTTAAGTGATGATATTTTACAAAGAATTATTAATTTTAAAGAACCAAAGAAGAATAAAAAAATTAAACTTCAAAATTTAGTTAAAGAACAAGATATTTTTGAGCTAATTGAGCCAAATATTAATATAGATGATGTTATTATGCCCCAAAGCACTAAAGATCTATTGGAAAGTATATTAAAACAACAAGATAAAAAGGTTTTAGAAAGATTAAATAAATGGGGTATAAAAACAAATAAAAACATAGAAGCCAAGATAATTTTCTATGGTCCTGCTGGCACGGGTAAGACTATGAGTGCGCTAAGTATGGCAAAAGCTATGAAAAAATCTATTTTGAGTTTTGATTGTTCTAAAATTTTAAGCAAATATGTGGGCGAGAGTGAGCAAAATGTAAGAAAAATTTTTGATACTTATAAAGAGCTTTGTCAAACAAGCAAACAAAGTCCTATTTTGCTTTTAAATGAAGCTGATCAATTTTTAAGTACTAGGGTAGAAAGTAGTGGCGGTGCTGATAAAATGCACAATCAAATGCAAAATATTTTTCTAGAACAAATTGAGCGTTTTAGTGGAGTTATTATAGCTACGACTAATTTTTTAGAAAGTTTAGATGTGGCTTTTTCAAGAAGATTTGAATATAAAATAGAATTTAAAAAGCCAAATTACGAACAACGCTTGATGATATGGCAAAAAGCTTTACCTAAAAATGCTAAATTTGATGATAATTTTGATTTAAAAAATCTTGCTTTGTATGAGCTAAGTGGAGCTCAAATTGCTATGGTAGTTAAAAATACAGCTTTGAAAGCAGCTATTTCTAAGGACGGTGTTTTTAAAATGAGTGATTTTTTACATACAATAGAAAAAGAAATAGAATCTTCATTTGATAAAAATAAAATAGTTGGTTTTAAAAATTAAATTCACATAAATTTCACAAGCAGTTAATATCATTTTTTACTTTTATTTAAAGGAGAAAAAATGAAAATAAAATTAATGTTAGCTAGTTTAGTTTGTGCAAGTTCTATGTTTGCAGATATGGTTGTAAGTCCAAATGCTCTACCTCAAAAAGCTCAAGAGTTTTTAAACACTCATTTTAAAGGTGTAAATGTAGGTTATGTAAAACAAGATGTAGATTCTTATGAAGTAAATTTAGTCGATGGGACTGAAATTGACTTTATCATCAATGGAGACTGGAAAGAAGTTGATGGTAAATACAAAAGCATTCCAACAGGATTTATCCCAAAAGAAATTATTGCAAAAGTACAAGCAGTACAACCAAATGCAGCTATTGTAGAAGTAGATAAAAAAATCAATGGCTATAAATTTAGAACAAACAATATGATGGAAATTTATACAGATTTTAAAGGTAATATTTTAGGCCA